>NZ_VSZV01000130.1:0-6565 GCF_008919455.1 Rhizobium sp. PEPV16 | reverse complement strand
ACCATGCGCCGGGCATGTTCGGACCCTTGGGCATAGGCGTGCATGCGTAGGCTGGCGGCTGTATGAAAACGATCCACGGCGGCGATATCGGTGCGGACCTCGCCGGCGGCAGCGGCGGCGTCGAGAAGCGAGCGAAGGGCCGGCTGCAGCCGCTGCTGGAAGTAGGCGGGCAAGGCATCGAAGGCTGGGTTGCCGGAGTGCAGGGCCGCCGCAAGCCCGCGCTTGGCAGCGATAAAATCCACGAAACGCTGCATCCATCTGGCCAGCGCTTCGCCCGGCGCATGTTCGGCGGCAAGGATCGGCGCAGCGTCAGCGCAGGCGTCGATTTCGCGGCGGAAGACGGCGACGACGAGATCGGAACGCTCGGGAAAATGCCGGTAAACGGTGCCGATGCCGACGCCGGCCTTCTCCGCGATCTCACGCACCGGGGCATCGACGCCGGAGGTCGCAAACACCGTCAATGCCGCCTGAAGCAGCCCGTCGAGATTGCGCTTGGCGTCGGCGCGCACACGCCTGTCCGCCCTTTCCCCGGGCTTCAGGCCGTCCTCCTGCTCTTTTCTGTCGTCGCTCATCATTCACTCACTTGCAAAACGGAACATTGTTCCGTATATAAACGGAATACGGTTCCGTTTATGCAAGCTAACACAGCGTGACGATGTTGGCCACATCGATGCGCACGAAGTCCGCCTCCCCAATAAAGGAACAGACATGCAATACCGCACGCTTGGAAGAACCGGCATCAAGGTCAGCCCCTATTGCCTCGGCGCGATGATGTTTGGCTCTGCCGGCAATCCCGACCACGAGGATTCGATCCGGATCATCCACAAGGCGCTCGATGCCGGCATCAACTTCATCGACACCGCCGATATCTACAGCCGCGGCGAATCCGAGGAGATCGTCGGCAAGGCGCTCAAGGGCCGGCGCGACGAGATCGTGCTCGCCACTAAAGCACATCTGCCGATGGGCGACGACCCGAACCGGCAGGGCAATTCGCGCCGCTGGCTGATCCGCGCAGTCGAGGATTCGCTCCGCCGCCTGCAGACCGACCATATCGATCTCTACCTGATCCACCGGCCGGCACCCGATACCGACATCGAGGAGACGCTGTCGGCCCTCACCGACCTGATACGGGCGGGCAAGGTGCGCGCCGTGGGATCGTCGACCTTCCCCGTCTCGGAAATTATCGAGGCGCAATGGGTTTCCGAGCGCCGCGGGTTGGCACGTTTCCGCACCGAGCAGCCGCCCTATTCGATCCTCAATCGCGGTATCGAACGCGAGGTTCTGCCCGCCTGCGAGCGTTACGGAATGGGCGCGATGGTGTGGAGCCCGCTGGCGATGGGCATGCTCACCGGCAAATACCGCAAGGGCGCGCCGCAACCCGACAGCGCCCGCGCCAAACGCTTCCCCAGGCAGATGAACGACGAGCGCCGGCTGGACGCGGTCGAACGGCTCATCCCGCTCGCCCAGCAGGCGGGGCTTTCGCTGGCGCACATGGCGATAGCCTTCACCATCGCCCATCCCGCCGTCACCTCGGCGATCATCGGCCCGCGCACGATGGAGCACTTCGACGATCTGCTTGCCGGCGCCGGGGTGAGCCTGACGGACGAAATCCTCGACCGGATCGACGCGATCGTCCCACCCGGCACCGACACCGGCCCGCTGGAGGCGGCCTATAACCCACCTGCGGTAACGCAGCCGAACCTGCGCCGCCGCCCGATAACGGAGCGCTTCGCCGCCTGACCGGCAGGGGTGAGGCCCGGTCCTGCAAAGCAGGAGCGATCGATCCAGTGAATCGATCGCAGGGCCGAACGCCCTGAGCCATGCGAAGGGCTGGGCAACGGCGGTGCCTCGCCCTCCCTCATTCCTGTGCCTGTCACAGGAATCCAGCCACGGCGCGTCGGCGCCGTGAATGACTCTCATCCAAGCAACAAACTCTCTCGCGCCCAAGGACTTGGGCGCACTGGATTCCTGTGACGAGCACAGGAATGACGGAGGAGAAGTGGGACAGCTCAAAGCGAGCGTCACTTAAAGCCGCTTCTCAAAGAACGTGTCCGGGTATGGGTCGTCATTGAAACGCTCGATCTCATTCCAGCCGGTTCCGCGATAAAGCTGTGTTGCCTCGGGCAGCGCGCTATTCGTATCCAGGCGCAGGAGCTTGATGGATAGCTCGCGGGCGATGTTCTCGGCGGCTGTCATAAGGCGCCTTGCGAGCCCAAGGCCGCGCGCGGATGGGGCGACCCAGAGCCGTTTGATCTCCGCGACCTCGCCACCATTACCCTTCAGCCCGACACAGCCGATCGGCAAGCCATCCGACATGGCCACCAGGAACGCGCCGCGCGGACGGATCATATCCTTGGCGTCGGGATCGCGAGAAAGCGATACGTCGAAACCCTTCTCGAAGCGGCGTGCTAGTTCGCCATAGTATTCGCGGAGACAATAGCTGACGTCCTCGTGCCGCGGGTCTTTCTCCTCGATCACGATCTGCTCACGCCTCAGCGAGGAAGCGACGATATCCATGGCGCGCAGCAGTTCGTCCGGGCGCCGATGGCGCGTCAGAAACGACTTCGCCTGCGCATTGGAAAGCGCTTCATAAGCCTGAAACTCGCAACGGCCGGTTTCGGTCAACCGGGCAACGCGGCGGCGCGCATCCTGAGGGTTCGGCACCGTCTCGATGAGACCCTCCTCTTCCAGACTGCGCAGCAGACGGCTCATCAGCCCCGAGTCAAGACCGAGATAATCGCGGATCACCGCAACATCCGATTGCCCCCGGCCGATCGAATTGAGGACGCGGGCAGCACCCAGCGGACGGCCGCGTCCGAGGAAAGATGTATCGAGAGCGCCGACTTCGGAGGTGACTGCACGGTTGAAACGACGGACACGAGCGACAGGGTCATAAGTCATATTATCTGACTTTAGTCAGATAATTTCTCCTGTCAATTCGGAGCACTCAAAGGAAGGGCATAAATGAGCCGCGAACTTCCCCCGCCATCCGCCTTGCGCAGCAGTATCGCCTCGCCTATGGGAACGACAACGTCCGCAAGGCCTTCCCGTGTTCCGTTTTGCCCTTCACGCCCTGATCGTTCTCATTCTGACGTTGCTGACGCAGATCGGCGGCATCGCCTATCTCGTGGCGCTGGCCGCCTCACGCGCCTGGGGCTTACGGCGATTTCTGGCAAAGCTTGCGATCTTCCTGCTTTGTTATGCCGGCGCCACCTTTGCCGCAGGCCTCGCCGCGCCGATCTTCGGGCGAGTTCGCCTCTCCTGCGTCGCCGGCGCGACGGACCGGCTCGTGGTCCGCTCCCCGATCTATTGCCTGCTGAACCGCAACTACGTTACACCCGAGCTGCGCGATCTGGCAAAGGCGCTTGCCGCCCACATGGACAAGGAATTCCCCGGAACCGTCACCGTCGCGCTGGATGCGAATTTCCCTTTCATGAACGGCTTTCCGCTACTGCCGCATCTGTCGCATGCCGACGGGAAAAAGCTCGACTTCGCCTATTATTACAAGAATGAGGACGGTGCCTTCCTGAATGGCGCCACCCGTTCTCCGATCGGCTATTTCGCCTTCGAGCAACCCGCCCCCGGCGACGAACGGCCATGCGAAGGGCGCAATGACTGGCTTACCACCCGCTGGGACTTCGATGCGCTGCAGCCTCTGTTTCCGGCCTATTGGATCGAGGAGCAGCGCACATCGGCCGCGATCGGCTGGTTGACGAGCGAAGGTGTGACGCGCTTCGGCCTGCAGAAGATCTTCATCGAGCCGCATCTGAAGAACGCGCTCGGCATCGCCGATAGCCATATCCGCTTTCAAGGTTGCCGCGCCGCCCGCCACGACGACCATATTCATATCCAGGTTGAGTGATCCTCTCTCCCGCCCCTCTCGCCTCGACTGTCACGAACGGCGGCGCGCCGTATAGATCGCCGTCGTCATGTTGCGTTCGACGTGTCCGCCAAAACGTGATGCGGCAATGTCTTCCAGAGCATCGAGCAACGCGCCGCGCTCGGCCGGTGGCAGCGCTGCGACGTTGGAATAGGTTGCATACAGCCTGCGGACGGCTACCGGATCGAGCGTCAGCGTCCACGAGAGAAATTGCGGCTCGTCGGCAATGAAGCCGGTGGCGGCCAGTTCCCCGACACGAGCGCCAGTGTCCAGCCCGTGAGGCAATCGCTCCGCATCGCCGCTCGACAGGCTCGACGGATGACTCGCGAACAGATGCACCGTTTCGTCGTGGAAGGCATCCGGCCGGCCCGCATCGCGGAAGACGTTCCACCACAGGGCGACGGCTCCATCCGGCCGAAGCAGACGATGGATCTTCTTCAGCGATGCCGTCGGGTCGAGCCAGTGAAACATCGTCGCGGCAGCGACCAGATCGAAGGAGGCCGGCTTGAGATCGGCGGTCTCGAAAGGCGCCTCCACGACATCGAGACAGGGATCGTCGATCGAGGTGCGAAGATAATCCGCAAGCCGGCCATCGGGTTCGACGGCAACGAGGCTGCGCGGCCGGTGACCGAGCAGCGCCATCGTCGCCAGCCCTGAACCGGCGCCGATCTCCAATATGTCGATGCCGGCCCTAAGACCGGCGCGCTCGCGCAGGGCCGCCCAGGTCGCCTGCGGATAAGGCGGCCGCGCGCGGTGATAATTGGCAGGATCATCGCCAAACGCCTCGCGGCCAAACCGCTGGTCAAGCTTTACCCTTTTCATCGCGGACTCCATTCGGCCGAGGCGCTGTGGCACCCGAGATCTCAAGAATGACTGATTTCGGCAAGGAGCCAATCACGAAATGCCTTCACCTTGCGTTGGTGGATTGCGCGCGGCGGATACACCACGAAGTATTGCGACGCGGATGTGAGCGCCTGTCTGAAAGGCCTGACCAGCCGGCCCGCGGCAAGGTCGGCGGCGACGAGCATCGTGCGCCCCAAAACCACGCCTTCCCCCTGTACTGCGGATTCGACGGCGAAGGTGGCAGAGTCGAAGGTCAGGCCGCTCTTTGGATCGACATCGCTAACGTCGGCACTGCGCAGCCAAGTCGCCCAATCGATGGGGAATCCGTCGTGAATGAGCGTGTGATACTTCAGATCGCCAGGCTCGCGCAGGGGATACGCCGAAATCTGGTTTGTCGTCGAGCCCTACGCTTCATATGTTCGGTATAGGCGCCGCGTCTCCTTTGTGAGACAGCATCGGCGCCAACGAGACGATCTGTGATTTCCTATCACCTATATCCGATGTTGCGGAGCAAACGACCATGGCAACGATTTTCCCTTTCCTCTGGTTCAACACCCAGGCTGAAGAAGCCCGCGATTTTTATCTCTCCGTCTTCAGAAACGCGAAGAAACTCGGCTCCACGGAGGTGCCGGACTGGGTCTCCGGAACGAACCGCACCGTGCCAATCGCCACCTATGATTTCGCGCTCGAAGACCTCAGGCTCAGGACATTCAATGCGGGGCCTGGCGACGGCTTCAACGATGCCGTCTCGTTCTTCGTCGAAACCAGGGATCAGGCCGAGACCGACTATTACTGGGAAGCGCTGACATCGGACGGCGGCTCGGAGCGGGCCTGCGGCTGGCTGCGGGACAAATTCGGCGTCAATTGGCAGGTCTGCCCCGAGATCACCCTCCGACTGATCGGCGATCCCGACCGCAAGAAGGCGGAGCGGACGCTCCAGGCCATGTACAAAATGCGGAAGATCATCATCGCCGATCTTGAGGCGGCCTACGCCGGCTAGTGCATGTCGCCCATCACATAAGGACTAAAGCGCGGCGCGCTTTAGTCCCATTGAACTCTTGGCTGGCATTGGCAATTGCGCCACGCACAAGCATACTGCTACCCGGGATGCCCGATTGGAATTGAGGGTGATCGATGGAGACTGCGGTCAGGGACCTGTTCGCGCGATATCAGCAGTTCTTCAATCGCGCGCTGGATGGCGATGTGGACTTGGATGCGAGCGCGTCGTTCTACGCTTCCGCGTTCATCGCAGCCTCGCCCTCCGGGGTCATGGCCGGAAAAAACGACGATCAACTCGGACGGATCATGGAGCAGGGCTATGAGCGGTATCGAGCGACAGGGACGAAAGAGATGCGGATACGCGATCTCAGGCTCTCCCCGATCGATGAGTGTCATTGCGTGGCTCACCTTGCCTGGACGGCGATCTACTCTCGACAGGACGCGCCGGATATCTCGATAGATTTCGATGTCCATTATCTCGTTCAGAAACTGAATGGAGAGCCGAAGATATTTGGTTGGGTTTCCGGCGACGAGCAGGCACTCTTGAAAGAATACGGAATCGTCTGACACAGCGCGTCCCCAACCGCGCAAAAACAAAAGTTAGACCATCTCTGCGCCACGGAGAAACCAGGAATGATATAGCCTCCGCGACGACGATACGATCCCTCGCCCGTCAGTGCCCGCCTTCGGTCTTGGCAAGCAGCCTGGCCAGCTCTTCGAGCTCTCCGGCCGAAAGGTGCCGGAGTTCTGCCGGCGGGCGATAGGCTCAACGGACTACGGCTCAGGAGCTTGGCCGCCCGCTACGGCAGATGACCGCCCGATCTACGTCAACCAGCGCACCTA
>NZ_VSZV01000165.1:0-8687 GCF_008919455.1 Rhizobium sp. PEPV16 | reverse complement strand
ATGCCGGATCGAGGCTTTTCGATTTGAGGATGATGTCGGTCAGCAGGCGGCCGACATCGCCGAGGTCCTTGTTGCGGACTTCGCGCAGGATCCTGTCGGCATAATCGCTGACCGCCTGCTGGGCGCGGTCGCCATAGACCGAAATGCCGGCACGGTCGGTGATGTTGATGCTATCCGAAATGCGGGCAATTTCCGCCGGATCGGCGACAACAACCGGCAGGGCGGCATCCTGAACAGTCGCGAGATCGGTGTCGGCCATGATTCGGGCTTTCAAGCTTGCGATGCGTAATGGCTACGCAGTCCAGCAGATAGACGTCATCGCAATGGCTTGGCCGCCAGGATCGCACCGACCCGAAAAGCAGGACGACAGACGGCGACTCAGTCATCGCTGATCGCCGAACCATAGTGAATTTTATGATACAGTTTTATGACAGGCGAGAGCCTGTCGCCTACTTGCAAACCTCGGCCTTGCGGTCCAGCAGCTCCAGCTTGGCGAGCTTGCCGCTCAGGACGAAATCACCGTAATCCATCGTCAGATCGCGGGTAATGCCGTTCTCATAGAGCTTGAAGGACATGCGGTAGACCGGCAACGCATCCGATTTCGCACTTTCGTTGAAATAGGCGATCGTCACCGGCCAGAAGGCCGTCTTGGAGAAGGCGCCGGCGTTGCCGGCATCGGCTTCCTCGGCGATCGGCGTCTCCTGCTTGCCGACGATCGTCGTCGTCGCCAGCGACTTGTCGCCGTCGTCCGAACCGTCAAAAACGCGCGCCTCGAAGAAGCGCTTGCCGTCCTTGGCGTGCTGGATCACATCGAGCATATGTTCCGTGGGAAAACGGCTTTCTAAAAGCTGCAGCTCGCGGCTCGCCGGCTGCTTGAGATCGACCTTGACACCATCAGGCTGGTCCTGCGCCGCACCGTTGACCTCTTTATCGAGCTGCTCGTCGGTGAAGGATTTGGTGTCGAAAGTGAACTTGCCGTCCTTCAGGTTTTCGAAGGTCTTCGTCTGCTGATCGCTGACACGCACGCTGTCGCCGGTGTCGATCTGCGTCACGAAGCGGAAATTGGTGGTAAAGCCCTGGCAATAGCTGCCGTCGAACTCATAGACCATGCGACCGTACATGGCGGCGATGCCGGAGCGGTCCGAGGCATCCTTCAATTCCAGATCGTAGACCGCGCGATGTGCGACGAGGCCGGTCGCGATCGCAGCGCTAACCGCGGGCGCAGCCGCCCATGCATTGGCGGAAACGCTGGCGAGAAGCAGAGCGACAAGACTCGATCGGAACATTCATTAACTCCTGTTGGACTCGGTCGCCATGTTATAAGAACGCTTTCGGCCAAATCGAGGCTCGAAACTGTCATATTGAAGAATCTAGTCTTGATGCATAATTTTTGAAGAATTGACAACAAAAGCGGAGACGAAAATGCCCGATGAAATTGCGGCTCGCCTGATTGAGATGGGGATAACCCTTCCCGAAGCCGCAGCACCTGCTGCAAATTACGTTCCCTATGTCATCAGCGGCAATCTTCTCTACATCTCCGGCCAGCTGCCGCTCGAAGGCGGCAAGGTCGCTGTCTCGGGCCATCTCGGCACGACAGTCGACGTTGCAACGGGCCAGCGCGGCGCCGAACTCTGCGCCATCAACATCCTTGCCCAGGCGAAGGCCGCACTTGGCGGCGATCTCGGCCGTATCCGGCGCGTCATCAAGCTGAACGGCTTCGTCGCCTCGGCGCCCGACTTCGTCGAGCAGCATCTCGTCATCAACGGCGCTTCGAACCTGATTGCCGGCGTGCTTGGCGAAGCCGGCAAACATGCCCGCGCTGCCGTCGGCATGGCGGCCCTGCCGCTGAATGCCGCCGTCGAGATAGACGCTATCATGGAAATCGCAGAATGACCAATGTTGCCTGGATCAGGGAACTGCCGGTCGCCCATCGCGGCTATCACGACCTCAACACGCATGTCTGGGAAAACACGCTTTCGGCCTTCTCGCGCGCCGTCGAAGCGGGCTTTGCGATCGAATGCGACCTGCATTACGCCTCCGATGGCGTGCCGGTCATCTTTCACGACGAGGACCTGCAGCGCCTGTGCAATCTCAACGGCGACATCCGCGAGCGCACCTCTCGGGAACTCGGACTGATCGCCGTTGGCGGCACAAGCGACAAGGTGCCGACGCTGCGCCAGCTCCTCGATCTCGTCGAGGGCAAGGTGCCGTTGGTGCTGGAGCTCAAGGGGCGCGAGGCCGATGACGAAGGTTTCGCCGAAGCTGTGCTTGAGGTCCTCGAAGGCTATGAGGGCAAGGTGGCGCTGATGAGCTTCGACCACTGGCTGCTGCGCGATCTGAAGGCGCTTGGCTCACCCTACCCGCTCGGGCTGACCGCCAACGGCAACACGCCGGAAGAGTTAAAGGCGCATGCGAAGGCGATGGAGATCGGTCTCGATTTCATCTCCTATTATTATGACGACCTGCCGAATGCCTTCATCACCGGCGAACGCGAAAAGGGCATTCCCGTCATCACCTGGACGGTGCGTGACGAAGAGGCGCGCCGACGCACGTTCGCCAATGCAGACCAGATGACCTTCGAAGGCTTCGATCCGCGTGGGACTGTTTGACGCTCGCTTTTTGGCCAAGATCATGCGCAAACTGCTGCATAATTCCTTAAACCGGATCGATTTGAGGACAAAATTATGCCGCAACTCAAAGTGTTACAGCGTCCTTTGCGGATCTGAAAAGACGCGCGGCGCTGTAAGGCAGAGCCGAGACTATCCTCCCACAGGCTTCGCATTTGTCCCATGACTGATGAATTATCCATTCGCGTAGAACGCTCCTTCACCGCGATTTCCCCGGAGAGCTGGTCCAGGCTTTCCGGGGCCTCGAAGACCTGCGCTACGATTGCCTACAACCCTTTCGTTTCGCACGCCTTTTTATCGTCGCTGGAAGAATCCGGCTCGGCCGACGCAGAGACGGGATGGCTCGGCCACCATCTGCTGGTCGAGACCGGGCACGGCGAACTGATCGGCGCCCTGCCCGGCTATCTCAAGAACCACAGCCAGGGCGAATATGTCTTCGACCATGGCTGGGCCGACGCATTCGAGCGGGCCGGCGGGCGTTATTATCCCAAACTTCAGTGCTCGATCCCGTTCACCCCGGCGACGGGCCCGCGGCTTCTTGTCGCCGAAGGGCTGCAGCGACTGCCGATCCAGAGCGCGATCGCCGAAAGCCTGAAGGAGGTGGTGCGCCGGCTCGGCATCTCCTCGGCCCACATCACCTTCGTGCCGGATGATGAGATCGGCGTCTTCGAGATGGACGGCTATCTGCACCGCACCGACCAGCAGTTCCATTTCATCAATGACGGCTATGCCAATCACGAGGATTTTCTCGAAACGCTTGCCTCGCGCAAACGCAAGGCGTTGCGCAAAGAGCGCCGCGCCGCCCTCGAAAACGGAATCAGCATCGACTGGCTGACCGGCCGCGACCTGACCGAACGCATCTGGGACCAGTTCTTCAAGTTTTACATGGATACTGGCGGGCGCAAGTGGGGCCGGCCCTACCTCACCCGCAAGTTCTATTCGTTGATCGGCGAGCGCATGGCCGACGATATCCTGCTGATCATGGCCAAGCGCGACGGGCGCTATATCGCCGGCGCGATCAACTTCATCGGCGGCGATACGCTCTACGGCCGTCACTGGGGCTGCATCGAGGATCATCCCTTCCTGCATTTCGAGGTCTGCTATCACCAGGCGATCGACTTCGCCCTTTCGAAAGGGCTGAAACGGGTCGAGGCCGGAGCGCAGGGCGAACACAAGCTCGCCCGCGGTTACCTGCCGGTGACGACGCATTCCGCCCATTATGTCGCGCATGCCGGCCTTCGCCGGGCGATCGGCGACTATCTCGCCCGCGAGCGCGCCGATGTCGAACAGATGAGCGAGTTGCTGAGCGAGCACAGTCCTTTCCGCAAGGGCGAGCGTCAGCAGGAGGATTGACGCCGCCGTACCGGCTGCGTTACCCGCTCGACGACGCATATTCCTTAAATCGGAATCGATTTAAGGATAAAACTATGCAGCAATTCAACGTGCGACAGCGTCCATTGCGCGTTTGAAAAGACGCACGGCGCTATGAAAAACGAGGAGATTCGTGATGACCAGCCCGGCCGCTTATGACGACAACAACATCTTCGCCAAGATCCTCCGCGGCGAAATCCCCTCGCACCGGATTTATGAGGACGAGCATACCATCGCCTTCATGGATGTGATGCCGCAGGCGCCGGGCCATGTGCTCGTCCTTCCCAAGGCGCCATCCCGCAATATTCTCGATGCCGATCCAGCCACCCTCACCCACGCAATTACCGTTGTCCAGAAGATCGCCAATGCGGTGAAGGATGTCTTCGACGCCGATGGCGTGTTCGTCGCCCAGTTCAACGAGCCGGCGGCCGGGCAAACGGTATTCCATCTGCATTTCCACGTCATCCCCCGCCATGAGGGCGTGGCCCTGAAGCCGCATTCCGGCAAGATGGAGGATGGTGCCGTGCTCGCCGCCAATGCCGAAAAGATCAGGGCAGCACTGACTTAAGGTCGACCCAGCCAATATCACGCGAGGGCGGCCTCACCAGTGACACTCCCGTCCTTGTTGAACGGCGATTTTCTGGATATATTACCGGAAATAAGCTGAAGGTGCATCGTGACCAGTTCGCAAAAGCGTGCCATTCAAAATTATCGATCCCGCCTCGGCGAGCGTGGTATGGCGCGCTTTGAGGTGATTGCGCTTGACAGCGACCGAGATCTTATCCGCTCCCTTGCTCGGCGCCTTGCGGAAGAAGGTCCGGATGCCTCGCGTTTGCGTGCGGTCGTCAGTCAATCGATTGCCGGCGAGCCTGCTCCGAAAGGCGGCATTCTGGCCGCGCTTCGCCGCTCTCCTATGGTCGGCGCTGACCTCGACCTCACGCGCCCTCGCGAGGAAGGTCGCAAAGTCGACCCTTGATGCGTTATCTGCTCGACACGAACATTCTCAGCAATGTCACCAAGCCGGCGCCATCGGAGCCCCTGCTGGCCTGGATGGCCGTTCAGACCGACACAGACCTCTTTATTTCCTCCCTTACCGTCGCCGAGATCCGACGCGGCGTTCTTGAGAAGCCTGCCGGCAAGAAGCGCGATCAGTTGGAGGCATGGTTTTCAGGGCCCGAAGGTCCGCAGGCCCTATTTGCCGGTCGTATCCTCGCATTCGACGAGAAGGCCGGCCTGATCTGGGCACGGCTGATGGCTGATGGAAGGGCCAAAGGCCGGCCACGCAGCGGCCTCGACATGATCATCGCGGCTGTCGCCGAGGCCAACGGATGCATTGTCGTCACGGATAACGAGAAAGATTTCGACGGGTTCGATATCGTCAATCCGCTGCGGTATCCTTCATGACCGGCATACCCATCCCATCGTTCCCGTTGACGCTCTTCTACTGAATTTCGTTCGCACCTCTGAAGGAACAAGATCATGATCCGCCATACTGTCGCGTTCCGCCTGAAGCACGAAGCCGGCTCGGCTGAAGAAACGTCGTTTCTCGCCGACGCGCTGGTGCTTGCCAAGATCCCGAGCGTGCGGAACTTCGAGCAGCTTCGGCAGACGAGTCCAAAAAACGATTTTACCTTCGGCTTTTCGATGGAATTCGACGATCAGGCTGGCTACGACACGTACAACCTCCATCCCCTGCATGTCGCCTTCGTGCGCGACCGCTGGGTGCCCGAGGTCGCCGACTTTCTCGAGATCGACTACACCAGGCTCTGAAAAGGGCATACAGATCCGGAAACGAAAAAGGCCGCGGGTGACGCGGCCTTTTCCAATTCGGTGACAGTATCTTACTTCTTGCGTGGAACCTTCGGAACCGCGCTTCCCTTCTTCGGGGCGTCGCGGACCTCAGGCTCGGCCTGCGGCACCGCCTTGGCGCGCGTCTTGCGGGCTGCCTTCGTCTTCAGCTCGCCGTCATCCCCATCCTCGGCTTCGGGATGCACGACCTCGGCTTCGGGCTTCGGCTTGATCGGCGCCGTTTCCGAGATGGCTTCGAGCACGATGCCGGGCTTGCCGTCTTCCTTCGGGCCGACGGTGACATTGACGACGCCGCCCTTCTTCAGCTTGCCGAAGAGGATCTCGTTGGCAAGCGGCTTCTTGATCGTATCCTGAATGACGCGAGCAAGCGGGCGGGCGCCCATCTTCTCGTCGTAACCCTTTTCCGCCAGCCAGGCGATCGCATCCTCGTGCAGGTCGAAGGTGACGTTCCTTTCGGAAAGCTGGGCCTCCAGCTGCATGATGAACTTCTGTACGACCTTGTGGATGACGGCCGTCGGCAACGCCGCGAAAGGAATGATCGCGTCGAGACGGTTGCGGAATTCAGGCGTGAACAGGCGGGTGAGCGCCTCCTCGTCCTCGCCGGTGCGCTTGGACGAGCCGAAGCCGATCGCCGCCTTGGCCATTTCCGACGCACCCGCATTCGTCGTCATGATCAGGATGACGTTGCGGAAGTCGATCTTCTTGCCGTTATGGTCGGTCAGCGTGCCGTGGTCCATGACCTGCAGCAGGATATTATAAATGTCGGGATGTGCCTTCTCGATTTCGTCGAGCAGGACCACGCAATGCGGGTGCTGGTCGACGCCATCGGTCAGAAGACCGCCCTGGTCGAAGCCGACATAGCCGGGAGGCGCGCCGAGCAGACGCGAGACCGTGTGCCGCTCCATATACTCCGACATGTCGAAGCGCAGGAGTTCGACGCCGAGCGACGATGCCAGCTGCTTTGCCACCTCGGTCTTGCCGACGCCGGTCGGACCGGAGAAGACATAGGCGCCGATCGGCTTGTTCGGCTCGCGAAGACCGGCACGTGCCAGCTTGATCGAGGTCGAAAGAGCTTCGATCGCGATATCCTGGCCGTAGACCACAGAACGCAGTTCCTGCTCAAGATTGGCGAGCACCGCTTCATCGTCCTTGGAGACGGTCTTCGGCGGAATGCGCGCCATCGTGGCGACCGTTGCCTCGATCTCCTTTTCGGTAATCAGCTTGCGGCGCTTGGACGGCGGCAGCAGCATCTGGGCCGCACCGGTTTCGTCGATCACGTCGATCGCTTTGTCGGGCAGCTTGCGGTCGGAGATGTAGCGGGCCGACAATTCGACGGCCGACTTGATGGCATCGTTCGAATAACGCAGGTGGTGATACTCTTCGAAATAGGGCTTCAGGCCCTTCATGATCTCGATCGCATCTTCGATCGACGGTTCGCTGACGTCGATCTTCTGGAAACGACGGACCAGCGCACGATCCTTCTCGAAGAACTGGCGGTATTCCTTGTAGGTGGTCGAACCGATGCAGCGAATCGCGCCCGATGATAGGGCCGGCTTCAGCAGGTTCGATGCATCCATCGCGCCGCCCGAGGTGGCGCCAGCGCCGATCACCGTGTGGATCTCGTCGATGAAGAGCACGGCGCCCGGATATTCTTCCAGTTCCTTGACGACCTGCTTCAGGCGCTCCTCGAAATCGCCGCGGTAGCGCGTGCCGGCCAAGAGGGTGCCCATGTCGAGCGAGAAGATCGTCGCATCGGCGAGCGCTTCGGGAACCTTGCCTTCGACGATGCGCTTGGCAAGGCCTTCGGCGATCGCCGTCTTGCCGACGCCGGGATCACCGACGTAGAGCGGATTGTTCTTCGAACGGCGGCACAGGATCTGGATGGTACGGCTGACCTCGGCGTGACGGCCGATCAGCGGATCGATCTTGCCGCCCTTGGCCTTCTCGTTGAGATTAACGCAATAGGCCTTGAGCGCATCCTGCTGCTTCTTCGGGCCGCCCTCTTCCTCGCCGCCGCGCGCAGTCGGCTTGCTGCTTTCGGCTTCGTCCTCAGCGCCGCGCGGGGGACGCACATCCGAAGCGCCCGGCCGCTTGCCGATGCCGTGGGAGATATAGTTGACGGCATCGTAGCGGGTCATCTCCTGCTCCTGCAGGAAATAGGCGGCGTGGCTTTCGCGCTCGGCGAAGATGGCGACGAGCACGTTGGCGCCGGTCACCTCTTCGCGGCCAGACGATTGCACGTGGATGACGGCACGCTGGATGACGCGCTGGAAGCCGGAGGTCGGCTTCGAATCCTCGTCATAACCGGTGATCAGGTTGGAAAGTTCGTTATCGACATATTCGACGAGCGTCTTGCGCAAGGTGTCGAGATCGACATTGCAGGCACCCATGACCGCGGCCGCATCGGCATCGTCGATCAGGGCAAGCAGCAGATGCTCGAGCGTCGCATATTCGTGGTGCCGCTCGTTGGCAAAGGTCAGTGCCTGATGGAGCGCCTTCTCTAAACTAGGCGAAAATGTTGGCACGTTCAGATCCTCACTTCTTTTCCATGACGCATTGCAGCGGATGCTGGTGCTGCCGGGCGAAGTCCATCACCTGGCTGACCTTCGTTTCCGCTACCTCGTATGTGAATATTCCGCATTCGCCAACGCCGTGGTTATGGACATGAAGCATGATGCGGGTGGCACTTTCACGATCCTTCTGAAAAAAAAGCTCCAGAATATGGATGACGAATTCCATGGGAGTGTAGTCGTCATTCAAAAGCAGCACGCGATAGAGGTTGGGCTTTTTGGTCTTCGGCTTGGTGCGTGTGATGACCGAGGTTCGATTTGCGTTGTCCCCGTTCCTTTCGCTGTCGTTCTGCATCCGGATCGGCTTTGC
>NZ_VSZV01000107.1:0-4777 GCF_008919455.1 Rhizobium sp. PEPV16 | reverse complement strand
GGGCGGCAATGTCGCGATCGTCGTTGCTCTCACCCTGGTGCCGATGATCGTCGCAGTCGGTGCGAGCTTTGACTACATTCGTACCTACAATGTCCGGCAAAGGATGCAGAGCGACCTCGACACGGCCCTGATCGCCGCAGTCAAAGAGATCGATACCGACGACACCGACGCCCTCAAGGAAAAGGTTGCAGACTGGTTCCACGCGCAGGTGGAAAACAGCTATACGCTTGGCGACATCGACATCGATACATCGAACCATAAGATCACGGCGACGGCCAGCGGCACGGTTCCGACGACGCTGATGAAGATCGCCAACATCGACACCGTTGACGTCAGCGTGGCAAGCGCCGTCAAGGGGCCGGCCACCTCCTATCTTAACGTCTATATCGTCATCGACACATCGCCATCGATGCTTCTGGCGGCAACAACGGTCGGCCAGTCGGCCATGTATTCCGGCATTGGATGCCAGTTCGCCTGCCACACGGGTGATTCACACACTATCGGCAAGACGAAATACGCCAACAATTACGAATACAGCACAGCCAAGAACATAAAGCTGCGCGCCGATGTTGCCGGTGACGCCGTCAGAGACGTGCTCGACATGATCGACACGTCCGACAGCAATCATCAACGCATCAAGGTCGGATTATATAGCCTCGGCGATACCCTCACGGAAGTTCTGACCCCGACGCTGAGCACTGACACGGCGCGCAATCGCCTTGCGGACGCAAGTTACGGCCTCACCAGCGCGACCTCGAAGGCAGCCACCTATTTTGACGTGTCGCTTGCGACGCTCAAGCAGAAAGTCGGCACCGGAGGGGATGGAACATCCTCGGGCTCGCCGCTCAAGCTGGTTCTCCTGCTGACGGATGGCGTCCAGTCGCAGCGCGAATGGGTGACCGACAAGGTGACATGGAAAAACGGAAAGGCCACGTACGGAGCATACTGGAACAAGGTGGCGCCTCTCAATCCGGACTGGTGCGCCTACGTCAAAAACCAGTCCGCCACCATGGCGGTTCTTTACACCGAATACCTGCCGATCACCTCGGATTGGGGCTACAACGCTACAGTCGGCTCGACCATGGCAAGCGCCAGCTGGAAGAGCACCTACGGCGGCACTATGCCAAGCGGCGTGTCGACCAGCATCACGAGACGCGACTACATCCCCTATGCGCTCTCCGACTGCGCATCTTCCAAGAGCCTGTTTCTATCCGCGTCGTCGTCGACCGAGATTACCGCAGGCCTGTCGGCGCTTTTCACCCAATATCTCGCATCCGTCCGGCTGACCCAATGAGACGAGAAAAACGCTTCGCATCGCTGCGCCGTCTGCTTGGCGATCGCAAAGGGGTCGCTGCGATCGAATTTGCGATCCTGGCTCTGCCGCTCTTCATCATGATATTCGGCATTATCGAAGTGTCGCTGATGTTCTTCGTCAACTCGGCACTGGACGCTTCGGTGCACAAGATCTCCCGGATGATACGCACCGGCGAGGTTGCGTCCTCCAACATCACGCTGGCCGATTTCAAGGCCAGAATCTGCAACGACATGCTTCTCTCGTTCAGTTGCTCCAGCGATCTGCTGGTCAAGGTGATCGTGCTTTCCGACCTCTCTTCCGCCGCCAGCACCGACCCCATCGACGCCAGCGGCAATCTCACTGTCACCGAGACCTATGATATCGGCAAGGGCAGCGACTACATCCTGGTTCAGACGTTCCTGCCATGGAAAGCCGTCGTCAATTTCTTCAGCCTGTCGAGCGCCCAGCTTTCGGACGGCCGCTACCTGCTCGGATCTTCCGTTCTGTTCCGCAACGAGCCTTTCTGACATGATCATGAAACGGAGCCTGTCCTTCTTCCGCTTCGCCCGATCCCGCGCCCGCCATCTCCTGCGCGACCGGTCGGCCGCTTCGGGCGTGGAATTCGCGCTGGTGTTGCCGATCCTGGTGATGCTCCTGTTCGGCACCGTCGATCTCGGCCATGCACTCACAGTCAGCCGGAAGATAGATGAGATCGCCTCTTCCACCGGCGACATGATTTCGCAGCAGGGTTCCTGGACGAAGTCCGATGTCGCCAAGCTTCTCTCCGGCGCCAGCTTCATCCTGCAGCCCTATGAGACGACAGGGCTGACGATCATCGTCGCGGTGGACGATATCACCAAGAGCGGCAACGCGACGGTCAACTGGTCTGCAGCACTCAACACCTCGGCCCTTAACTCCGGCGCGGCGAGCGCAATCGAGGTCCCTTCGCAGATCCAGGATGATGGCGTGCAGGTCGTGCTGACCAGGGTGCAGTACACATTGACGACGCCGGTCTCGGCGTTCTTTTCAAACTTCACGGGGCAGAATGGCTACAGCTTCGATCGCCATTACTTCAATCGCCCGAGGGTCGGCGACAAGATCACTTACAATTGAGCTCCAGGGTTTGTCGAAATGGGCCGGAGGCCCGCGCAGCTGCGATTATCACTGTAACCTCTACGGATCGACCGTTTCCATCGGTCCGGCATGCAGCCACCTAGCTCGACCGACCCTTTCCAACCACGGCTTCCGCGACTTTGTGGAGAACGGCAATCGTCCGACCGCCGCTCATACCCGGCTTTGGGGCAGACGGCATTGACCCGGAGCCTGTCGGGTGCATAGTCGCTGGCGAGGTTCTGGAGAAGGCGGCAACCCCGCCTGTCATTTTGTAGGCTATGTGGTCCGGCGCAAGGATGTCGCGCTAGGCCGCCCGCTGCGGGCTGCGGAGTAATCATATGAAAATCGACAGTATCGGATTCGTCGGAACCGGCGCGATCACCGAAGCGATGGTTCGCGGGCTTCTCAGTGAGCCGGCCTATGCCTCCGAGATCCACGTGTCTCCACGAAGCGCTCACATCGCCGCGACGCTAGCAGCCGAATTCGCCGCCGTCAGAATTGCCAAGGACAATCAGGACGTCGTCGAGCGCAGCGACATTGTGTTCCTGGCGATACGGCCGCAAGTCGCCGAGGAGGTCGTGCGCACGCTGTCGTTCAAGGATGGCCAAATGGTCGTCAGCCTCGTTGCGGCGACGGAGCGACAGGCCCTCTCCAAATGGATCGGCGCCGACGTGCATCTCGTGCAGGCGATTCCCTTGCCCTTCGTCGCCAGCCGGCAAGGCGTCACTGCCATCTATCCGCCCGATACCGCCGTCGCAGCGCTTTTCGATGCGCTCGGAACGGCTGTCCAATGCCAGTCGAGGAAGGAATATGATCTTCTCGCGGCAGCGAGCGCAATGATGTCGACCTATTTCGGCATCATGGAGCAGGTTGCCGTCTGGCTGGAAAGAAGCGGCCTCGAAAAGGCCAAGGGACAGGCCTACCTTGCCCCGCTCTTTGCAAGCCTTGCGCAGAAAGCAACCAGCCCCGGCAACGAACCGTTCAGCGCGCTGAGCCGCGAATTCGCGACCAAGGGCGGACTGAACGAGCAGGTTCTTTCAGACTTCGAGAAGAAGGGCGGCCTTGCCGCGCTGACCGCTGCACTCGACGGCGTGCTTGCCCGCATCGAGGGCAGGAACTAGAACGTCGGCGGCGTGCAGGCGCTGATGACCTCGCAGGGCACCGGTCCGACGCAGCGGAAGCGGTGCGGGCGCCTGCTTTCGAAATAATAGGCGTCACCCGCTCCAAGGATCCGCCGCTCGTCATCGACCGTCACCTCGAGCCTTCCCGAGAGCACGATCCCGCCCTCTTCCCCCTCGTGAACAAGGGGAACCTTTCCGGTATCCGCGCCCGGCTGGTAGCATTCCTTGAGGATTTGTAGGCTGCGCCCGAACAGGTTTTCCCCAACCTGCCTGTAGGAGATGGCGCCCTTGCCGATCTCCACCAGCTCCTCGGCCGCATAGAAGGCCTTCCTTGGACGCTCGGGCTCGAAGGCGAAGAACTCCGCCAGACCGATGGGAATGCCGTCCAGGATTCGCTTCAAGGCCCCGACCGACGGGTTGGAGGCGTTCGATTCGATCAGCGAGATCGTCGAATTGGGCACGCCGGTGCGCTTGGCGAGCTCACGCTGGGAAAGCTTATGGGCAACGCGGAGATGGCGAAGACGGCTGCCAATGTCGACTGACATGATACGGTTCGTTTATGTTGTCCAGAATATCCAAAATTATACCTTTCCATTTGTGGAATTTCAACAACTTGCACCGACAAAGAAAAGGACTTGTTTGAAAGGGAGAAATTGTCATTCTCGGCGCTATCCCAAAGGAGGCCAGGATGGACCAGCTCAGCAAAACGAACGCGCCCGTACTCGAAAATTTCTGGATGCCGTTCACCGCGAACCGGCAATTCAAGGCCACGCCGCGCCTTCTGGCTGCCGCGGAGGGCATGTATTACACCGACGTCGATGGAAATCGAGTGCTTGACGGCACTGCCGGGCTCTGGTGCTGCAATGCCGGCCACGGCCGCAAGAAGATCGCCCACGCAGTCGAGCGACAGCTTGCAACGCTCGACTATGCGCCGACCTTTCAGATGGGGCATCCGATCGCCTTCGACTTCGCCTCGAAACTGGCTGCTATCGCGCCGGGCGGTCCGCAAGCCAAGCTCGACAGGATCTTCTTCACCGGCTCGGGCTCGGAATCGGTCGATACGGCGCTGAAGATCGCCATCGCCTATCAGCGGGCGATCGGCCAAGGCACCCGCACGCGGATCATCGGACGCGAGAAGGGATATCATGGCGTCGGGTTCGGCGGCATTTCCGTCGGCGGTCTCGTCAACAACAGGCGGGTCTTCCCGCAAATACCGGCCGACCACATGCGCCACACGCTCGACGTCGAG
>NZ_VSZV01000192.1:0-11607 GCF_008919455.1 Rhizobium sp. PEPV16 | reverse complement strand
CGAGATGTTCCTGGACGTTCTGGCAAGCAGGCGAAGGCCGAGGCGTTCCTCCAAATTCTTGATCGTCTGGCTCAAGGCCGACTGCGAGACATTCAACTTTGCCGCAGCCTTTGTGAAGCTGCCCTCGCGCGCTACGGCAACAAAGACTGCCAGATCGTTGTAGTACTTGGCCATCTATAAGTTTTCCTAATAGGGCCTATAGGATTCCACCATCTTATCGATGAAGGCAAGCTAACCTACTTCAACAGCGATCAGATGATGGAGACACCGATGACGATGGGCCGGCCGGGCAGACGCGCATTTCTATCCACGGTGGCGCTTGTTATTGCCGCCCCGATCGTGTTGCGGGGGACGATGGCATGTTCGGCAGAGCCAGTCACGGCGAAGATAAAGAATGGAATCCTTCGGGGTGTTCGGGCGAAGGGCGCCTTGAGCTTCAAGGGAATTCCGTATGCGGCAGGTACGGCCGGAGCCAACCGATTCAAAGCTCCGCAGCCGGTAGCGGACTGGCATGGTGAGCGCGACGCCACAGAATACGGCTCGCTCAGCCCCCAGATCAATACGGGCATGAGCGGCTCTGTGTTCGGCTGGTATAACCAGGACGAGCCGCTCGGGGAGGATTGCTGCGTCCTCAATGTGTTCACGCGGGATCTTGACACCAACGCCAAGCGGCCCGTGATGTTCTACATCCACGGCGGCGGCTACATCAATGGCGGGGGAGGCGGCGCCGGTCTCGACGGAAGTAATCTTGCCCGATACGGCGACGTCGTGGTGGTGACGATCAATCATCGTCTAAACGCCTTCGGTTACACCAACCTGTCCCACCTCGACCCTGAGCACTTTGGCGATGCGGCCAATGCCGGCAACCTCGACATCGTCGCCGCTCTGGAATGGGTGCGGGACAACATCACGCAATTCGGCGGCGATCCCGGCAGCGTGACCGTTTTCGGCCAGTCCGGTGGTGGATCGAAGATCATGACCCTGTTGGCGATGCCGAAGGCACAAGGTCTGTTTCATCGGGCGATCAGCATGAGCGGCGCCGCCGGCCTGAACGTCGATCCGGCTGCGGCGATGGAACCCTATGTAAACGCGTTCATCAAGGAACTGGGGGTCGATCCGAAGAACCTCGCCGCCGCCCAGCAGATCCCGATGCAAACCGTGCTCGACGCCCGTATCCGCGCCGTAGCAGCCTCGTTCGAAGGCGCCCGGCCAGTCATCGACGGCAAGCATATTGTGGCCCGTCCAATGGCCCCGGAAGGCCTGGCGATGCATGCCAAGGTTCCAATGCTGTTGGGCAGCACCAAGACCGAAGCCAGCCTGTTCTTCCAGAGCGACATGCGCAACTTCACGCTAACGGAGGAGCAGATGCGGGTGCGGTTGCGGACTACGTTCAAGATCGATGACGCTAAGGTCGACGCCATTATGGCGGCTTACCGGAAGGCGTCTCCCGATATGACGCCGTCGGACATCCTGGTGGCGGTCGCCTCCGACGTTCAATTCCGTCTTCCGCTGACCGGTGCGGCGGAAACCAAGTCAGGCGCAACAGGGCAGGCCCCGGTCTACATGTATAATTTCAACTGGACGATCCCGTGGCAGAACGGCGTGCTCGGATCGCCGCATGCAGTCGACATCCCGTTCGCCTTCGGCACCGTCAATGAGGCCGGGGAGATGATCGGTCCGGGCGACGACGCGATGGAGACCTCGATGAACCTCATGTCGGCCTTCGTAAACTTTGCAAGGACAGGAAACCCAAACAACGCTCGCATGCCGGACTGGAAACCGTACGACACAACGACCAGAACGACGATGCTCGTCGATGCAACGTGCGAGACGGCCCTGGATTGGAGAGGCGATGCCCTCAGAGAGGTCGCGACCTTGAAGATTGATCCGTTCAATCGTGCTGCGCTTTATAGATATGAGGCCTGAACAAGGAGGCGGAGAGTGATCCCCACAATCCCCAAACGCGCCCTTCTGCAAATAATGTTTCTGAGCGCCGCCGGAGTGGTCTTTCCCAAGGTGCAGGCTCTCGCAGAACGCCAGCCTCCTCGAAATCAACCCAGCCACGCCCTATCCGGAAGACTACCAGGCGACCGTGGCGCAGGCCGCCGCAGAGACTGCTCCGCCGGTGATCCGCTCGTTCCTTCTGGCGCATGATCTGACGGGTAGGTCTGTCGTCCCCTTCGTCACCCACGGCGGTTACGGCCTCGGCAATAGCATGGGCGTGGTCGAAGCCCACGCGCCCGAAGCTACCGTCCGTCGTGGGTTTTCGCTCGCAGCAGACCAGGAGAAACGAACTCTGGAAACTGTTTCCGCCTGGTTGGACGCCCTGCCGCCAACAGACTGACTGCATGCCGGCGCTCCAGGCAGGTGGAAAAGCTCGCGATCATATCGATGGAGAGACAGTTTTGACAAAATATAAAGCCCGCCGATTGCAAGGAGGGTGGCATCGTCATCTGCTCGCCGGACTTTCTCTGGGGCTGGCGCTGATCCTCTCGCCCTTAGAACCGGAGGCGCAGACGATGAGCCCTTCTACCATTGAGCAGAAACTGCAGGCACTCGAAGACGGAGCAGCCTTGAAGACCCTCGTCGACACGTTCTCCAATCTGGCGGACACAAAGGATGTCACCGCCCAGCTCCTGTTGTTCACCGAGGATGCGACTGTTTCTAGCGTATCCAGCGGCCAACCGGGTTCATCCTTCAAGGGCCGCAAGGAGATTGGCGATGCCTTTGCTGGCTACCTCGCCAACTTCGAGACCGTCTATCACATCAACGGTCAGCAGACGGTCGAGCTGAATGGGGATACCGCGACTGGAACAGCCTATTGCCTGGTCGTCCTCATTGCGGATGAAGCCGGAAAGAAGATCAAGAACACCAGCGGCGTCACCTACCATGATGAATATGTCCGTCGCGACGGCAAATGGCTGATCGCCAAACGGACCTCCAATTTTGCCTGGCGCGATCGTCAAGAGCTGGGCCAATAGTACCGCTTCCGCGAATTCGGCGTGTCCGGGTAGCCCGCGACGCCATCCGCCGCGCTCATGCCGCCCAGCCGTCGCAGCGATACAAAGCGAGTACTTGTTGAGCGCATTCCCGAGATCGCCGCAAGGATCCCGGCATCGGTTCGCGTTATCCGAGCGACATCAGAGTTGTCGCTCACCAGCTCGACTTTGCCACCAGGTTTTACGATTTAAGCTGACAAACTCGGCGAGCCTATTTTGCTTCCAACCTCAATGCCTGGTGCCTGGTTCTCTCTGGCAACAGCGTCTAGTTTTTTCAGGAAGTCGCCGAAAACGTCTTCGGAGTCGGCGGGCAATGCGAACTCTGGTAGGCCACGCAAATGTGGTCCCAAGCGCTTCAAGGTATCGCGCTCGATGATTCCGGCTGCGGTTGTTTTATACGTTTCAGACATGATGGCACAACGACGGCGCCAGTTTTAAGTTCCGCAATATTGTATTACTATTTGATAACTCGCTTGGCGAAGCCCTCAGTGCCGGGCGGACCGTGACGTGAGACATTCAGGACGACGGTCTCTCGAGGTAGACGCCAGTCCCGAGGGCGGACGTCGTTCCCTGCCACAATCATGCCAACTAACCCTCCTCCGCCACCCCCTTGTCCTGCTCCGTCCGGAGCGCCGTCGCGGCCGCCGCTGCGCTGTCCCTGGCATCGCCGCCGACTTGAACCGAAGGCGTCGCGAAATCGATGCCGTTTGCCTTGAACGCCTCGCGGATCTTCGCGTATGCCTTGCGCCGGATATAGGTCTGCATGCCCGGCACCGTCGTCATCGCGAAGCTGAGGACGATGCCGTAGTCGCCGAACTCCTCGACGCCTTTCATCTTCAGCGGCTCGATGAACAGTGGCCCGAGTTCCGGATCGGCCTTCAGCTCCTCCCCGATCTTCTTCGCGAGCTTGCGCGCCTTCTCGATGTCCGCGTCGTAGCTCACGTTCACCCGAAACTTGTCGATCACCCAGTCGCGGCTCATGTTCTCGACGGCGCCGAGCTCGCCGAACGGAACGGTGAACACCGGGCCGCGGTGATGACGCAGCCGCACCGACCGGAGGCTGAATCCCTCGACGGTTCCCTTGTAGCTCTTCGCCTGGATGTATTCACCTACACGAAAGGCGTCATCAAGCAGGTAGAAGATTCCGCTGACGACGTCCTTCACCAGCGTCTGCGATCCGAAGCCGAGCGCGACGCCGAAAATACCGGCGCCCGCAATCAGCGGCCCGATCTGGACGCCGAGTTCCGCGAGCACGATCAGGCCGGCGACAACCGCCACTATGACGGCGAGCATGTTCCGGAAGATCGGCAGGAGCGTCCGAAGCCGGCCCTGCCGGGCCGCCTGAGATGCATCGCCTGCGACACCGGACGAAACGGTGAGCCGTCTGTCTATCCACGACCTAGCGAGATGCCACGCGAGATCGGCGAGTAGTAGAACAACCACGCTCTTCAGAAGTCCGTAGGACACCGCGGCCACGACATGATTGTTGTGGACCAGGGAGTTCGGATCAAACCGCCAGACGAGGGCTAGCCATGCAGCAGCCGCCACCACTACGACGGCACGGCTGCCACGGGCAAGCAGGACGCGCTTCATGCTGTCAGGTTCGGAAGGAAACGCTTCGGCCGCCGCCCGACCGGTGAAGCGCAGCACCGTGGGCAGGGCCATCGCGTAGACGCCCAGCCAGAACAGGCCGTGCAGACCGACGCACCAGAGCGCCCAGATGACGACGAAGGCAAGGCATAGCGATATGCGCGTGGCAAGGGTCCTCCCGGACGAGGAGACGGCGCCCTCGACGGCCAAAGCGAGGAGGGCGATCGAAAAGCAGAACGAGATCGCCTCCGTAGCCGCCGGGTCGATCGACAAGGGCGGGCCAAGACTTGCGGCGGCAACCGCGACTACGGCAACTCCCGCAAAGACCTTCGCCCGCCTGCGGACGGAAGACGCCAGCACCGCCGCATCGAGAAGCGCGGAGATCGTTCGGTAGGCGACGAGCGCCAGCAGCGACACGAGGAGGACGATGCGTGGAAGGGCGGGCCAGTCGAATGCGAAGAAGACCGCGCCCATGGCCACCGCGAAGACGCCGATCGCCAGCAGGCGTTCCTGCAGTCCTTCAGCGCGTCGTCTCGACCGCGCGAACATCCGCTCGGCGAGAAGTCCGACCGCCGTCAGCCCAAGGAAGACGACGAACACCGGCAGCTTTCCGTGGGACAGGGCGTCCGCCCTCGTGCGAGAGGCTGCCGCCATGAACTCGCCGGGAATCCTTGGAATTACCTGAACGACGCCATCAATCCGGCTCCGTGTGGCCGCCTCCCATGTCGCCAGCCCGGCGTCCACTTCCTCGACGGCTATCGACGACGGGCCGGGCGCTTTCTCCAGCCATGACCGAACCTCCGGATCCTGCAGCAGCCGCACGAGATCGTCGACCTTCTGGGGTCGTGGAGCCTCCTGAGCGTGAGCAGAGGCGGACATCGTCAGGGCCAGAAATAGCCCGATCCATTTCATACACTTGTCCCCTTCCGGCTGTTTTTCGACTGAGAAGACCGGTCTCTAGTCCGACTTCAGGTCGACGTCCAGCCGGTTGCGGCGCTCCGAGCTCGTGGAGCGCCTTGTCGAGCCCGCCGGCGCGGAGCAGGTTCCAGTCGGCGTTCAGCGCCTTCTACGAAACCCGCCTCACGCCGGGCGGTTGCCACGTTCCTTTACCCGCAGGCAGGATCGAAGGCGCTTCTGTTTTCGGCCAGTACAGGCGCATCACGAGATAGATCGTGCCGTCCGGGGCCGGAAGCCAGTTGGTTTCCTTGTCCGCTCCGGGGCTGTCTTTCTGGATATAGAGGGTGAGCGAGCCGTCCTCGTTCTTCTTCATTCCCGGCAACATCGGAGAGTTGATGAGGTAGCGATTGATCGGGTTCTTGACCAGGAACTGGCTCTTGCCGTCGTACATCGTCACGGACCAGAAAGAATACACTGGCGGCGACTGGCCGGGCGGGAAGGTCAGTACGTACTTGTGCTTGCTGCCGTCGAGCGGCTCACCGGTCGAGTCCGTCCGGGTATAAGGGTACATCGCCTCGACTGCGTCGTTGGCATAGAGACCGGCCTTGGCGGCACCAGCGCGCATCAACCAATCGCCGTCGTAGAAGGCCTCGTCGCCAAAGAACGCGCCAACGTTCCAGCCGTTGATGTTTTTGTTTCCGCTGGTCAGCCACTTGTCGACCTTGCCGTCCCCCTGTTTCATCCCGATCAGCATTTCGGCCTTGTGTTCGAGCGGCAGATCCTTGAACTCGAAGGTCTTGCCAGGACCGATGCCGATCCTTGCAAGCTTCGCACGGATCTCCTTGTCCCTTGACGTCTCCGGGACGAACTGCAGAGCCACGTCGAGATATTCGAAGAAGTTTTTCTTGATGCCGGCAGTGGTGGCGGGAAGGAACTCGATCGTCGGTGCGGCGGGCGGGGCGGGTTGCTTGAGGAAGGCTGAAAGCGGGTGCGCCTTGTAGCCGGCCTGCACCTTTTCCACGTTCGCCATATCCTCGGCATCGATAAGCTGTGTTCGGAAGTTGGCGAATACGAACGGGGTGCTCGAGGTGAAGACCTGCTTGATGCCGTCGGGCTCCTCCCCATTCCAGTCGGGTCCGACCACGAGATAGGAGCCCGGCTCTGTTCCCGTAGCGCGCGAGCCGATATAGCCGAAATTGTAGGTGTTGCCGTCGATGAGCTGGACCGAGTAATAGCGTTCCTTCTCGACCGTCGGTACCGAGATGACCATCGGCTCAGCACGCAAGTCCAGCCAAAGGATCGAGTAGGGCGTGTCGCTGTTCGGCGTGATGATTGCCGTGTCCACCGGGCTGGCGACCTGATGCATGTTGTTGATCTCGTTGAACGGCGCCTTGAACTGTCCGGAGTTCCTGTCCACGGCGAACTCGTTCATCACCGCATAGTTCATCACCAGCGGCAGGCCGTAGATGAAGCCTTCTTCAGCGATGTCCTTGGCCTCCAGCAGACTGGGCCATTCGGCCTTGTTCTGCGCAAGCACCGGGGTGGACTTCGCCGTTGCGGCGACGAGTGCGGCCATCGTAGCAGAGCGGAGTAGATCGCGTTTCGTAAGCATTTGAACGTCCTTTCGGTTCGCGGCGTGCGATCAGGCACGCGCAGGTGGCAGGAGAAGGGGTCATGCGGCTGCGGACATCGAGCGGTCCCAACCAAAGCCGGTGTTATGCGCCTACTTCGGAAACAGGAAGGTCAGCCCGACCCGGACGCCGAGCCCTTCGGGGCCGTCGTCAGGAGCCGCCGCCCAGTATCGAAGTCCGGCCGTCAGGCTGATCGGCTGCTCGTTCACCTTGACCAGCTTGGAGACGGTCAGATTGATCGGCACCGACCAATCGTGCGCCTTCCAGTCGTATGTGGATTCCGTGTTCAGCGCGAACGTCCAGGCAGTCGGCGTCGTGTAGGAGAGGAATGGCTGCATGTACGTGCTGCTGATGTCGTTGCGATCCTCGTTGCCGGCGAACGACCAGATGTGGTTGGCCAGTACGCCATAGGTCCAGGGGCCGTCCTGCTTCAGCGCGACGATGGTCGGCCCTGCGCGCCATTTCTCGCCGCCGAGCAGATCGTCCGTCGCGGTCGGGATCAGGAAGACAGGTCCCGCCCCCCAGATCAGGCCGCCATCGGTCGGCTTGGCAGGCGACAGGAAGAAGCTCTGAACGACGTCGCCGAGACCGAACTGCGACCCGGATTGCCCGGCGATGTCGTTCTGGTAGGTCACGGGAAGGATCGTGCGGGAGATCAGATTCCAGTCTGCGTTCAGCGAGAAGGGGATCACGGGCTGGATGTTCAGCGTCGCCTTGTCGCCATCGAGCGGACCGTAGCCATGGTCATAATTCAACTGGAAGGGAACGCTGATGAGCGAGGCGATCGGGTTCGAAAGCTTCTTGGCGAGATCGGAGCTGGAATCCTGACCATAGGCCGGCGCCCCCAAGCCGAGGGTCGCGGCGACGGCGAGCGTCAGGGACCTCTTCAGCGGCAGGGTGCGGGTCGATGCGGTCTTGGCCATTTGCTCTGTCTCCATCCGATGCCGAGGCTGGCGGCGAGCCTCGGGTCATGCGCCGGGAGAATGGCGGAACGAGCGGGAAGAAGAAACGTATGTTACTGTAGCGTACGGGCTTCACGGGCCGTATGAAGCGTCGGAGACCCGGAACTCGGCTTCGATGTCAGTCGCGCTCGGCACTGGCAGTCCAGCCCGTCGAAGCGCTGCGATCATGCGCATGCTGTCCTTCGGCGACAGGTTTCTCTTCCGGTTCTCGACCACGATGTTGGGCAGATAGTCGGGGCGCATGTTCATGAACACCTCGCCCTCGCGCTTCGCTTCCGCCAACAGCCCCGCCTCGGAGTAGATGACCGCCGCAACGCCATGGAAGAGCGGAAATTTCTGCAGGTCGGCTTTACGGATCAGCCGCACCGCCACCTCATGATCGTCGAGCATGCAGGCGATCAGCGCGCGTGTCCCGAAGTAATATCCGGCGCCGCCCGGATTGAGCTCGATCGCACGATCCAGCAGTTCCGCGCCGCGCTTCCATTGCCCCGAGAACGCGACGCGCGTTCCGAGTTCCCCGAGGAACTCCGTGTCGTTCGGGTTGGCGACGAGCGCCGCTTCGCCGACTTCGAAGGCTTCTTTCGTCTCGTTGTTGAAGAATAGAGCCGTCATGAGCGCCTGCAGGGCGCGCGTGTTGTCGGGTTCGAGCGAGACCGCCCGCCGCGCCGAACCCAGCGCTCGCTCCATCGCAGGACCCTTGTCACTCTGTGGATTGAACTCGAACCGGCCCTCGTCGAGATGGATGAACGAGAGCATCGACCAAGCGGTCGCGTAGCCTGGGAAACGCGCCACGGCGTTCTGAAGACAGTCGCGCGCGATCAGATGCGTTTCCGGGTTCAGCTCCTCGCGGTAGGCGTAGAAGCGCAGCGTGCAGTCATGGACGCCGACATCGTCCGGCGGCGGGTTGGCCGCCAACGATTTCGCGATGATGCCGTAAGGCTGGGCGATCGCCGTCGCCACCTTGCTCGCGACATCCGTCTGAATAACGAAGAGCTCGTGCGTGTCCAGGTTCTCGTCGTAGTGCTGCGACCACAGGATGGATCCTTCGGAGGTGTCGAGGAGACGCACGGTCACGCGGATCTTGTCGCCCGCGACGCGGACCCCGCCCGCGAGAAGGTAGTGCGCGCCAAGTCCCTCGCGCACCTGAGACGCCTCGACGCCTGGAGGCAGTGCCTTCGATGTCTCGCGGCCGAAGACGGTGATCTCCTTGAAGCGGGGAAGGGCGGTTAGAAGCTCCTCGGTCAGCCCGGCGGCATAGCGTGCAGCCTGGGGGCCGTCGCCAAGATCCGCGAAAGGTGCGATTACAAGGGTCGGCTCGCCCGGAACCTGCCCGGCGGAACGACCGGTGGCCGGCCCCGTCAGAACTCCCGCGTAGTAGCCAAGCGCCGCGCAGACGAATGCCACGAGCGCGGCCAGCATGGGCCAGGCGCGTCGCCGCCACGCGAAAACCCGGGGCTCGACGACCTCTTCGATCGGCGCATCCCCGGTCGCTTTTGTCGGCGCGTCATTCCACGTAAAGGTCGGCACGTAGCCGCCCTTAGGGATGTCGATGCGGATCGGATCGCGTTGGCCTGCAACGAGATAGTAGCGTTCGATGACCCGGCGAAGACGTCCGGCCTCGATGCGGACGACCGGATCCTCCTGAGAGAAGCCTGCGCTTCGGTTGAACACTTCGATGGCGATCGAATACGCCTTGAGACGCTGTGCCCGGCCTGCAAGCGTCTCCTCGGTGACATATTTCAGGAAGGCAGCGCCGCGTCCGGCGCTGGGAAACTCGCGGCTCGACAGAATCCGTTCAAGCTGCGCCCTGACCTCCTCATGGGTCGGACAGGGGCGCTCGGCCTGATCGTCAGGCAAAGGCACCGAGGTCTGCATTGCATCCTTCCCCTCGTCACACAGATGCGCGACAGTTAAAGCTTGTATTAAAATCCCCTTATGCAACCTAACCCCCGAGGAGCCCTTCGTCTACCTGAAAGAAGTTTCAAGGTGGATCGCCATGGGCCGGGCAAGCGGTTGGGGACGATGACGGCGATGAACGGGCATGACGAAGAGCGTGCCAGGCGTGGCCGAACTCAAGCGGGCGCCTCCTGCTATCGTTGCTTCCGGCACGCCGGGTCGGCCGGCATCGCAGCGCAGTTCTTGACCGCGATCTTCTGCGTGCCGCCGTCTTGTCCGGTCAGACCGCCGACATGATTGGCGTAGTTGCTGCGAGTATCGGCGTCGAGCACGGCGACGGGGGCGGTCAGTACGAGGCCCGCGGCGCTTCCGGCCGCCGCCGCCACATGCGTCGTCCCTGCAAGGATTGTGTCGCCGAGGCCGACCCGGCTGTCGGTCAGCGTCTGCCCTTCGGACAGCCGCGCGCCGATGAGCTGGACGACTTGCGGCGATTCCGCGAACTTGCTGTGATTGAGGTCGTCGCTGACCTTGATCTTGGTCAGATCGATCACCGAGACCTTGTAGTCGGCGAGTTCGGTCTTGTACGGCGCGGTTTCCGGATCGATCGAACCGAGCCGCGGGATGTTGCCCCAGACCCGCCGCGAAAAGGCAAGCGCTTTGTCGTCTTGCGAGACGAAGAGCGTGAACTGCGGGTGAGGATCGCCCATGTCTTCGATCTGCGACCGGAAGACGTCCACGTCGACGTCCGGAGCGGCCAGCATGACGTTCTTGAACTTCGGCGGAAGGCCGTCATTGCGGATCGCCATCTGCCGGAGCGCTTCCAGCGCCAGCCAGTTGCCCATCGAGTGGGCCAGCACGTTGACTTCCTTCACGGTCCCGTCTTTGGCGAGATACTGGAACAGCGTCTCGAGCGCGTTGCGCGTATAGTTGGTGCTCTCGCGGTCATAACCGTAGGCGAGCAGGCTGCCGCGCGATGGCCAGGTCACGAGGACCGGCGTGCTGTGGACATTGGAATCGTGGACGATCTGAGCGAAGCGGTAGACGCTATCCTCGAAGCGGTTGTTGAAGCCATGGATGAAGACCAGGACGCTTTGGTCGCGGTTCCTTTTGACCGAGGCGTTCAGCCAGTCTTTCGCACCCTCGAGACTGAGCTCATCGGCCTTCAGCGTGGCGAAGTCGGTCTTTGGATTCGAAGGCAGCTTCCTTGGCCAAGCGACGTCGCCCTCCTTGCGGACCTTGGGCAGTGAAACCCTCATCTGCGCAAAGGACGGCGTCCGGGCGCGCTCGCCCGTAAACATCTCGCCCGGAACAGTCGATCGGGCGCGCGTGGTCGCGACGAGCATGTCGACGCGACTGGTACCCGGCGCGGTGTCCGCAACGGGGGACAGCACGCCCTTCGGATGTCCGCCGCAGCCAGCAAGCACGACCAGCGCGAGGCATGGAAGAAGTCGCCGGATACGACCAGCAGTCAACGAAGCAAACAAGCTCAAGTCCCCTGTTGAAATCGATTCGCCGTGCTCGATGCTCACGGCGATCATCGAGCGCTATCGTGGGCAGACGTCCCAGAAACCCGTCTTCTTGGTGCTATCGGTATAGTACCAGCACATGCCGGACTTCGGCGGCGTCCCGGCG
>NZ_VSZV01000079.1:0-3041 GCF_008919455.1 Rhizobium sp. PEPV16 | reverse complement strand
TGACCCTGCTGATTGCCATCGGCATAGCATGTTACGCCCAGCGCAAGCGCGGAGCTGTGAGGAGGATCACACCCGCATCCAAATGAGGATGCCGGCTGATCCCGGCATTTCATAACAAACAAAATGGAGGAGTGAACATGAAGCGCAGAACGTTATTGCAGGCAACGGTCGCAACCGTCGCCGTTATGCTGAGCATGCCGGCATGGGCCGATTCGATGGCCGACGCCAAAGCCGTGGTCGAAAAATATGCTTCCAAGGTGAGCGCCTGGGATGGCCCGACGAGCGGCCCCAAGGGCGCTGCCGGAAAGAACATCGTCATTCTGGCCGGCGATATGAAAAACGGCGGCATCCTCGGCGTGGTCAATGGCGTTCAGGAAGCGGCAGGCGCGCTCGGCTGGACGGTGAAGGCGCTTGACGGCGCCGGTTCGATCGGCGGACGGACCGCGGCCTTCGGCCAGGCCATGGCGCTGAAGCCGGATGGCATCATCATCAACGGCTTTGACGCGGTCGAACAGAAGCCGGCGATGGAAGCGGCCAAGGCTGCCGGCATTCCGATGGTTTCCTGGCACGCCGCCTCGGCGGTCGGTCCGGTTCCCGAAGTCGGTGTCTTCGCAAACGTGACCACCGATGCGATGGAAGTGTCGAAGTCGGCGGCGGATTGGGCCTTTGCCGATGCCGGCGGCAAGCCGGGCGTCATCATCTTTACCGACTCCACCTATGCGATCGCTATTGCCAAGGCCGATCGCATGAAGAAGGAGATCGAGGATCTGGGCGGCACGGTGCTCGAATATGTCGACACGCCGATCGCCGAAACCTCTCAACGCATGCCGCAGCTGACCACATCGCTTCTGCAGAAGTATGGCGCGAAGTGGACGCATTCGCTGGCGATCAACGACCTCTATTACGACTTCATGGGACCTTCGCTCGCCTCGGCCGGCATTGCAGGCGACGGAAAACCGGTGAACGTCGCAGCCGGCGACGGTTCGGAGAGCGCCTATCAGCGTATCCGCGCCAAGCAGTTCCAGGCCGTCACGGTCGCCGAGCCGCTCAACCTCCAGGGCTGGCAGCTCGTCGACGAATTGAACCGCGCCTTTGCGGGTGCTCCATGGTCGGGCTACGTGTCGCCGCTGCATGTGGTGACCAGCCAAAACGTCGAATTTGACGGTGGGCCGAAGAACAGCTTCGATCCCGACAACGGCTATCGCGATCAATACAAGAAAATCTGGGGCAAATAACCCTCTCAGTCAGGGCTTATCGACCGATATGCCCTGACCTCCCGACACCATACCAACATCGATCCAGCTCCGGCGAGTTTTGGAAAAGAGAACCTATGATCATTCGTTATGCTTTGTTTGAAGGCGAAATCCATCCCGGCAGAGAAGCGGAATTCCGCGAATTCGTGCGGCAACGGCTCGTCCCTCTCTGGACGAAATTTCCGGGCGCCGAGGAAATCCGGGTGCTGGACGGGATGGAGCGCGACGCAGGCGCCCCTGTTTATGCCATGGCGCTCGCCATTCGTCATCCCGATATGGATGCGGTGAACGCGGCACTTCTCTCCGATGTTCGGTCGCAGAGCCGCGAGGTCACCGGCGAACTCCTGCAGCTCTTTACCGGTAAGGTGCATCATCATGTATTCGCGGCCAACGAATACGCGCCGCATATCGCCTGAGATCAGGTGATCCCGACGTCCGCGACGGCCCGGGCGTTTGAAGGGCGACTGCTCCGGTCCTCTGCTCGGCTTAAACAAAAGTAAGGGTTTGAACAAAGACCCATAAAGCGCCCGCGGAGGAGCCTTCCGGGCGCTTTTTCACGTCTGGGCGTCGCCGAGCATCCTTCGAAGGCGCCGGATGCGATCGTTCCGGTTGCCCGACTTTTGAGGACAATTTTCCCTCAGTGCCACTTTCATTAAACTAAATAGTCTATCGATTTAGTAGATTATGTTCCATCTTACCGTGCATCGCTCCTGCAAACAACAATCCGAAACGGGAAGATCGACGATGACATTGGCAAAGACATTCAAAATTGCGTTGTTCAGTCTGCTTGGTCTCAGTGCCATTCACGGTCCGGCGGCAGCCCAGGCAGAGGCTCTCCTCCTTCCCAAGGTGCCGCCAGGCACGGTACTGACGATCGGCGATCCGGTCACCCAGAAAGCGCTCGAAGTGTCCGGCCTCGGCAAGGAGCTCAGTTTCGAGGTCAAATGGGCCAATATCAGCGGCGGGCCGCAGACGTCGGAAGCTTTCCGCGCCCATGCACTCGATGTCGGATCGGTGGCCGAGATCCCCTCCATCTTCGCCAACTGGAACAACCTGCCCGTCCGCAACATCGCCTATCGCGAACGCCGTGACCCGATCGCCAATCCGATCTACCGCTTCGGCATCGCACCAGGCGCGGCCGTCAAGACGCTGGCGGATTTCCGCGGCAAACGCATCGCCTTTAGCCCGGGGCAGGCCCAAGGCACGCTCGTTCTGCGTGCCCTCCATGCCGCAGGCTTGAAGAGCGGTGACGTCACCCTGGTGGAACTGCCGAGCACCAGTGACGTGTACCCGAAGGCATTGGCGAGCAAGCAGGTCGACATCGCACCGCTCGGCGGCGTCTACATCAGGCGCTACATCACCCAATACGGACCCGATGGCGCGACCCTCGTGGAGCATGGCTTGCGGGATGATCCGAGCCATCTTTATGCGCCGCAATGGGTTCTGGATGATCCCGCCAAGGCAGCAGCTCTCGCCGAATATGTTGGCCTGTGGGCACGCGCCACCGAATGGGTGAACCGGAACCCGGATCTCTGGATCAAGGAATATTACGTTGGTCAGCAGGGTCTCAGCCAGGAAGACGGGGAATATCTCGTCAAGCTGACCGGCGAACAGGTCGTTCCCAGCGATTGGAGCGAAGTGAAGAAGCGCCACCAGGAAACCATCGACCTGCTGGCAGACGAGCTCAGCTACGAGCCCCTCAATGTGGAGCAGATTTTCGACAATCGTTTCGAAAAGCTCGGCGCCGCGGCTTTGGCCAAGAGCCAGTAACGCTCGACACCCCTTCGG
>NZ_VSZV01000238.1:0-16157 GCF_008919455.1 Rhizobium sp. PEPV16 | reverse complement strand
CGCCGGAGAGCTGGGCGACCTTGCTGGTCAGTCTCGGTATGCGGATCTCAAGCGAATCCAGCATCTTGCGGGCTTCCGCCAGCATCGTCCTGGTGTCGAGAAACGGCCCGCGGCTGAGTTCGCGGCCGAGGAAGAGATTGCCGACGACATCGATATGATCGCAGAGGCTGAGATCCTGAAACACCATTTCGATGTTCCGCCCACGCGCATCCGCGGGGCCGGAAAAGCGAACCTCTTCGCCTTCCATGGTAATCGTGCCGGCATCGGGAATGTAGGTTCCCGAGATGATCTTCGTCAGCGTCGATTTGCCTGCGGCGTTGTCGCCGACCAGGCCCAGGCATTCGCCGGGGAAGATGTCGAGATCGATGCCGCGCAGGGCCTGATGCGAGCCGAAGGACTTGCGGATACCGCGCAGCGAGATGCGCGGGTCGGATCGGGTGCCGCCGGATGTTCCGGCTCCGGAGGGTGCGAGCCCTCCAGAGCCGGCGGCAGCGATGTCACGCTGTCCGCTTTCGATCATTTGAAGACAGCCCGATACGGTTCGACATTCTCCTTGGTCACGATTGTGATCGGCACCGAGATCGTCTTGGTGACGGCTTCGCCGGCCGAGGCCTTGACGAGTGCGTCGACGGCGGCACCGCCCATTGCGGCGGGATCCTGCTGGACGACGGCAACGACGAAGCCGGCATCGATGCCGGCAATGGCTTCGGCGGTCAGATCCCAGCCGAACACCTTGATCTTATCCTGCTTGCCCTGGCTCTGGACGGCGGCGATCGCCCCCATCAGGGCCGGCTCGCCAGTGGCGTAGATCGCCGTCAGGTCAGGATTGGCGGTGATCAGGTTTTCAGCCGCCGCAAGGGCGTTGTCCTGGATGTTCTGCCCGTCGACGACGCCGGCCATTTCAATGCCGTCGACGCCTTTCAGGGTCTTCTCGAAGCCCTCCTGGCGGATGTTCTGGATGAACGAGTTCAGCGCGCCGACAACGCCGAGCTTGGCCTTGCCGCCCATGTTCGCCTTGACGTAGTCGACGAAGTATTTTCCCATGTCGGCGCCGGCTGCGGCATTGTCCACGCCGATCTGCGCCTTCTGCGGGCCATCAGGCAGGATGGCATCAATGGCGACGACGGGAATGCCGGCATCGGCCGCCTGCTTGACGGCCGGCATGATGCCGTTGACGTCGATCGCCACGACAGCAAGGCCGGAGACCTTTTCCTGGACATAGGTTTCGATGGCGCTGTTCTGCGCCGTCGTCTCGTTGTTGGCGTTGAAGATCACCAGCTTGACGCCAGCGGCATCGGCCGCCTTCTGGGCGCCCTCATTCATCTGGTTGAAGAAAAGTGCCTGCTGGTTGATCTGCACCAGTGCGACAGTCTTCTTTTCCTGCGCCTGAGCGCCGCACAGGCCGATGAAGGTCAATGCCGTGAAGCCGGCGGCTGCGATCATCGTTCGTCTTGTCAAATTCCGTGTCATGTTCTCATCCTCTTTTGGTTTTTTGACGTTGCTGATTGTTATTTCGCAGGCGGCGCAACGGAGTTCCGCACCACGATTTCGACAGGCACGAGTTCTTCCGAAGCGGATGGTTTCCACTCGTGCCAATTGGTTTCCAGAAGCAGCTCCAGCGACCGCCGGCCGATCTCACGCACCGGCTGGCGGATGGCCGTCAGCGGCGGCGCAAAAAGATGGAGCGGGCCGACATCGTCGAAGCCGACGACCGAAATGTCGCCGGGGATCGAGACGCCGCGGCTGCCGAAGACCTCGACCAGCCCGATGGCGATCTCGTCGGAGCTGGCGAAGATCGCCGTCGCCTTTCGCTCTCCCGAGAGATATTCGAGTGCCGCCGCACGGCCGTATTCGATCGTATATTCGCCGGCATAACGATCGGCCCGGGCCTCGCTACCATGCCGCTCCCTGAGCGCCTTCAACAGGCCGTCATAGCGCCTGCGGGCGCTGATCATGCGCTCGTCTCCGCCGATGAAGAGGACATGGCGATGGCCTTGTTCGGCTAAATGCTGGCCGGCGAGATAACCGCCCTGCTCATTGTCGCAGAACAACTTCGGCGCCTTCGAATCGGGAATGTCCTCGTCGACGATGATGACCTTGCCGCTGCCGTTGATCAGCGCGGCAAGCGCGCCGTCGTCGGGGTGGTTGGTGACGAAGATCAGGCCGTCGACGTGATTGCGCTCGATCAGCTGCAGATATTCGATCTCGCGTCCCGGCCGGTTGAGCGTGGCGTGCAAGGAGACCGCGAGCTTCTTTTCATCGGCCGCCTGCTCCACGGCGGCGACGAGGGTCGCGAAGAAGGGATTGGCGATATCGGGCACGACGAGGCCGATCGTATCCGAGCGCCCCCTGCTTAACCGCCGCGCATGCGGGTTCGGCCGGTAGTTCAGTGTCTTGATCGCATCCTCGATGCGCTTCTTGGTCTGAAAGGGAAGATCGAGACTTCCGTTGACGAAACGCGACACGGTGGTGACCGACACGCCGGCAGCCGCCGCAACATCCTTCAAGCTTGGTGTCGTTCCCTTGGCCATTGACCGGACTTATTGTAAAGCGGTTTAGTAAAGCGCTTTACAAGACAATATCGATTGCTCGCCGTTGTCAACAGCGATGAACGCACAGGATCTGTTTTTCTTGCCTGCCGATCGAAGCTCGACCGGCAGGCGGTCAGCCGATCGTCGGGTCGAGCTTGTCGCGCAACCAGTCGCCGGTGATGCTGATCGACAGCGTCGTCAGCATGATGACGAAGGAAGGCGCCAGCATGATCCAGGGCGCGCGGGTCAGATATTCGCGCCCGTAACCCACCATATTGCCGAGGCTGGTCATCGGCGGCTGTACGCCGAGGCCGAGGAAGGAAAGGCTGCTTTCCATCAGGATGATCTCAGGGAAAGTCAGCGTCATCGAGACGATCAGCGTCGAGGCGATGTTCGGCAGGATATGCTTGAGATAGACATGGGCCGGCTTGGCGCCGAGCTGCGTGACGGCGGCGGCATAACCCTGGCCACTGGCGGCGATGGCAAGGCCGCGGGCGATGCGCGCATAGCGTTCCCAGCCGTAAAAGCCCATCAGGCAGATGAGCAGCGGCAGAGAACTGCCGAAGAAGGCGAGCACGGCAAGTGCCATGATGAGGAACGGCATGGCCGCCTGGAAATCGGCAAGCATGACGACGAGCTGCTCGACGACGCCACGGAAATAAGCGGCGAGAAAACCGAGCGTCGTGCCGACGAAGGCCGAGATCAGCGTTGCGCCGAAGGCGATCAGCAGCGAGATGCGGATCGACACGATGAGGCGGGAGAGAACATCGCGGCCGAGTTCGTCGGTTCCAAGCCAATGCGCGGCATTGCCGGGCAGTGACAGGCGGTTCTTCAGGTCGAAGGCGGTGATATTGTAGGGCCGGATCCAGTCGGCCCCGAGCGCGATCAGGATCACGACGGCGATCCAGGCGAAGCCGATCATCACGAAAACCGGCACACCGCGCTTCTTCTTCTCGCGCACTTCGTGGATGACGGTCACCGGTTGAGCAGAGATATTTGTCATGGTTCTGCTCCTTAATGCCTTGCCTGGTTGCTGCGCAGACGCGGGTCGAGATAGCCGTAAAGGATGTCGACGACGAAATTCGAAAACACCATGGTCGCAGCCACCAACAGCAGGATGCACTGGACGACGGCGAGATCGCGGTTGGAGACGGCGACGACGAGAAGCCGGCCGACGCCTGGCCAGGAGAACAGCGATTCCACCACGACGGCGCCGGCGATCAGCGTGCCGACCATGAAGCCGGCGATCGTCACGATCGGGATCGCCGCATTCGGCAGCGCATGACCCCAGACGACGTTTCGCCAGGCAGTGCCCTTGGCACTGGCCGTACGGATATAGGGCTGGCCAAGCACCTCGATCATCGCGCTTCGGGCAAAGCGGGCAAGAATGCCGGCACCGCCGATGCTCATGGTGATGATCGGCAAAATGGCATGCATCCAGCTGTCCTGGCCGCCCGACGGCAGCAGGCCGAGCGTGACGGAGAAGATCAGCACCAGCACGAGGCCGAGCACGAAGCTCGGCATGGTGAAGCCGACCACCGCGCTCGCCATGACGGCGCGGTCGGTCGAGCTGTCGCGGTGGAGGGCGGCGTAGACGCCGGCCGGAATACCGATCACCAGCTTAAGGATGAGGGCCGGGATCGTCAGCTCCAGCGTTGCCGGAATGCGGTCGAGCACGAGCTGGATTGCCGATTGGCCGTCGCGCATCGAGATGCCGAGATCACCGCGGGCGATCGCGCCGAAATAGCGCAGATACTGCACCCAGATCGGCTGATCGAGACCCCAGGCGGCACGGAAGGCGCGGATCGCTTCCGGCGGCGCTTCCGGACCCATGATCGTCAGGGCCGGGTCGCCGGAAAGGCGCAGGACGACGAAGGCGAAAGTCACCACCAGCACGATGGTCATCAGCGCGCGGAACGCCCTTATCAGGAAGAAACGGATCATGGCTCAGCTCTCCATGAGCGTTGAGACGGATGCGGGCGTGACGAGGTGGCAAGCAGCCTTTCGGCCCGCCTCGATGGTGACGAGTTCGGGCGTCTCGACGCGGCAGCGCTCGATCGCATGGCCGCAGCGGGGATGAAAGGCGCAGCCGGCAGGCCGGGCAGCGGGATTCGGCGGTTCTCCCTGCAGGATGATACGGTCGCGCAGCGCCGTGCCGGGGACAGGAACGCTGGAGACCAGTGCCTGCGTATAGGGATGCAACGGGCTGCGGAAAATATCCTCCGAGGCTGCTTCCTCGACGATCCGGCCGAGATACATCACCGCGACGCGATCGGCGATGTTGCGCACGACCTTCAGATCATGGCTGATGAAGGCCATGGCGATGCCGCGCTTTTCCTGCAGGTCGCGCAACAGGTTGATCACCTGCGCCTGGATCGAGACGTCGAGAGCCGAGACCGGCTCGTCGCAGACCAGAAGCTCCGGATTGGTGGCGATGGCGCGTGCAATGACGACGCGCTGGCGCTGGCCGCCCGAAAGCTCGTGCGGATAACGCTCCGCCTGATCGCGCCGAAGACCGACGGCGACGAGCAGTTCATCGACACGTTCGCGCCGCCCCTCCTCGCTTCCGACGGCATGGATGGCAAGCGGTTCGCCGATCTGAGCGCCGATCGAGATCCGCCGGTCAAGGGCTGCCAGCGGATCCTGGAAGACGAGTTGCATGCGCGCCCTCAGGCTACGCCAGCGCGGCGTTCTGAGTGCCGGCATCGTCTCCCCGTCGAAGCGGACGCTGCCTTCGGTCGGAGCTTCGAGCCCGAGCAGCAGCCGGCCCATCGTCGATTTTCCTGAGCCGGATTCACCAACGATGCCGAGCGTCGTCTTCGGCGCGACCGACAGCGAAACGCCGTCGACCGCCCGGACATGGCTCGGCTTTCCGAAGACGCCGCGGTGCATCGTATAGGTCTTGACGAGGTCGTTCGCTTCGATCAGCTGGTGTTCGCTCATGCCCATGCCACTCCCTGCTGGACCTGCATGAGGTTCGGCTTCGATGCGGTCGCGCCGTCGCCGAGCGGATGGAAGCAGGCGGTTGCACGGTCGTCGTCAAGTGCGACGAGCGGCGGCACCTTGTTATGACAGAGTTCCGAGGCATGGCCGCAACGCGGCGCAAAGGCGCAGCCGCCAGGCATCCGGCCGGGCTGCGGCACGGTGCCGGGGATCGGTACCAGCCGGTCGCGGCCGGCATCGATACGCGGAATGGCATCGAATAGTCCGCGCGTATAGGGATGGCGCGGCGACCGGAACAACGATTCCGTCGGGCATTTCTCGACGATGTTGCCGGCATACATGACGCAGACTCGTTCGCAGATCTGCGACACCGCGCCGAGATCATGACTGATGAAGACGATCGCCATGCCGGTTTCCTCGCGGATCGAAATCAGGAGATCGAGGATCTGCGCCTGGATCGTCGCGTCCAGCGCCGTCGTCGGCTCATCGGCGATCAGCAGATCAGGATTGCCGGCGAGCGCCATGGCGATCATCAGCCGCTGGTTCTGGCCACCGGAAAATTCATGCGGAAAATTGTAAAAACGACGCACGGCGTCGGGAATGCCGACCATTTCCATCAGGCGGACGGCCTCGTTGCGGGCGGCCCTGCCGGTCAGGCCGCGGTGCAGTTCAACGGCTTCGGCGATCTGGCGCCCGGCGCGGATGACCGGGTTGAGCGAGCTCGACGGATCCTGGAAGATCATGGCGATGCGGCCGCCGCGAATGCTTTCGAGCTTCGTGCGCGACGCGCCGATCAGCTGATCGCTGCCGAGACGCACGCTGCCTGAGACGGAAGCCTTTCCAGGCAGAAGCCCGAGTGCCGCCAGCCAGGTGACCGACTTGCCGCAGCCGGATTCGCCGACGAGACCCACCGCCTCGCCCTTCTCGATCGCCAGATCGACGCCGTGCAGGACTTCGACACCGCTGAAAGCGACCTTCAAATTGGAAATTTCGACCAATGGCATTTCAGCCTCTCCTTCTTGCAACCCCGCCGGCCGCCAGATCCGAACGAGAGCATGATGTTGTCCGAAAACCGCTCACACTTTTCGGCATCATGCTCGTGCCTGCCGGGCTTGCCTGGTTTCCGGATAGCCGGTGCACCAAATGGCAGCGAGCCGGAGTTTCCCCCGGCTCGCTGATGTCGTCAGGTCTTGATCAGGACCAGTTGCCCTGGCGGAAGTCCATGGCGAAGGCCGATGCGGCCTTCCAATTGATCGACTTCGACTTGGCGGTGAACACGGCGTTCTGGTGGAGAACGGTATAGGCGGGGTCTTCGCGCTCGCAGATCTGCAGCATGCGGGCGAAAGCGTCGTGACGCTTGGCGCGATCGGTGCTGGTCTCGAGGAAGGTCGACAACGTGTTCATTTCGGCGTTGGTCCACTCGCCGACCTGCTGCTGCTGGCCGTTCGGACCGTGCTGGGCGACGATCGAGGAAACCGGATCGGGGAAGCTTGCGGAGTTCGACCAGTCGCGGACGGCGCGCGTCGGCGTCTTTTCGAGGATCTGCTGCCAGTTTTCCTTCATCTCGATCTGCACGTTGAGGCCGACCTGCGCCCACATTTCGACGAGGATCTGCGCCGTCGGGGTCTGGTTGGTATAGTAGTTGTTCAGCAGGCGATACGGGATCGGGTCGCCCTTGTAGTTGGCTTCCTTGAGGAGCTGGCGGGCGAGATCAGGATTGTATTCCGGCACGGTCCAATCCTTGACCAGCATGTCGCCATAGAAATCCCACTGCAGGCCGGCCGGAACGCGGGTGCGGCCCGCCCAGAGCGAGTCGACGATCGCCTGTCGGTCGATGGCATGCGTGAAGGCGCGGCGCACCAGCGGGTTACCGAGCTGAGCATGGGTCTTATCGAACACGGTCAGCCGGTGGTTGGTGATGATGCCGCCCTGGACTTCGAAGGCAGCGTTCTTTTCGATGCCTTCGATCTGGTCCGGCGGGATGTCGCTGGCGAGGTGATATTCGCCGGACAGCAGGCCATTGACGCGCGAGGCGACTTCCGGAACTTCGACGAAGCGGATCTGCTTCACCGGAGGACGGCCGCCCCAATATTCGTCATGCGCTTCGTAGATCAGGTAGGTGTCCGGCTTGAACTCGGCGACGCGGTAGGGACCGGTCGTGATCGGTGCGCGGGCCCAGTCGAGATAGCTCCTGGCCTCATCCCAGCCGCGGCGATTGGCGATGGCGCTGGCGGCAACGGAGATGCGGCCTTCCATCGTCACGTCAGGCGAACCGTTGACGAAGCGGACGGTATATTTGTCGACGATTTCGATGCCGAGCAGGGCTGGCCAGATACGGCGGGCGACGGCCGGAATTTCGACCGGCAGTTCCTTGCTTTCGCGGCCGAGCGGGTTCTTTTCGGTGACGAAGATCGTCTTGCCGGTGCTCGGCTGCGTATCGCCGAACATGCGTTCCTTGCTGAAGGAGAAGGCGACGTCTTCGGCAGTCATCTCATCGCCATTGTGGAATTTGACGCCCTGGCGCAGTTTCAGCTCGACTGTCTTGTCGTCGATACGGCGCCATTCGGTGGCGAGTGACGGAACGGCCGAGAGGTTGCCGAGCCAGTCGAGGCCGATCAGGCTTTCCCACAGCGACGAATTGAAGATGCGCTGGCCGACATTCGACTGTTCGCGCAACGTATCCAGCGTGTTCGAGTTCGAGATCTTCTGGACGGCGATGGTGATCGAAGGACGGTTGTCGGCCTGGGCGATGGAAAAGCGCGGCAGGATCAGCGAGCTGGCGACGCCGGTGGCAAGGCCGAGAGCACCGCGACGGGTGAAGGTGACCATGGGAATATCTCCTTGGGTTCTCTGGTAAGTCGGATCAATGGCTGCGTTCGATCAGGCCTTCGGGACCGGAGCGATAATGGGTCAGGGTTCTGTCGGCATGTTTCAGGCGCCAGGAGAGCGCCTTCTGCGCATAGTTCCGCACGAGCGCGGCATAGGCCGGATCGTCGGCGAGATTGGTGAATTCGTTCGGATCGTGCTGCAGATCGAAGAACAGCGGCGGCAGCGCTGCGAAATGAGCGTATTTGTATCGCTCGTCCTGGATGACGCAGAGGCTGCAATCATTCATGCCGAGGCCGAGAAAACTTTGCGGCTCGGAATAATAGACGTCGCGGAAGTCGTATTCGTAGTGCAGCTCAGTGCGCCAATCCTGCGGCCGGCCCTCGCTCAGGAAAGGCAGCAGCGACAGGCCGTCACAGGCGTGTGGGATCTTGCCGCCGAGCCAGTCGAGAATGGTCGGCATGACGTCGATGCTCTCGGTGAAGCCGCTTTCGATCGCGCCGGCGCGGGCATTTTCGCCGGCGTCCTTGATGACGAGCGGAATGCGGAAGCTCGGATCGTTGTAGCCGATCTTGCCGAGCAGGTGATGATCGCCGAGCTGCTCGCCGTGGTCGCTGGTGAAGATGATCAGCGTATCGTCCCACTGTCCGGTGTCGTCGAGATAGTCGAAGACTCGACCAAGGCAATCGTCGACCTCGGTGATCAGGCCGCAATAGGTCGCGCGCATCTGGCGCAGTTCCGCTTCGTCGAGCGTTGCGCCCGACCCTTCGGCGCCTTGGAAGAAGGAGCCGCGGCGGATGCTGTCGACATAGAATTTCATCAGCGGATGTTGTGCAGCCTCGATATCCGGGCTGGCCGCGCGGATCGGCGCCGGCATGTCTTCCGGCCGGTACATGGCGTGATAGGGAGCGGAGGCGACGAAGGGCGGATGCGGCCGGTAATAACCGAGATGCAGGAAGAAGGGCTTGCCGTCGCGACCCTTGAGATAGGTCAGCGCCCGCTCGGTGAAGAAGGTCGAGTCCGAAAATTCCTTAGGGATGCGTGACGGACGGTCGGTGGCGCCGGCAACGGCGTCCTCGCCCTCGGGCAGCCAGATATCAGGACGATGCTCCGGCAGCTCAAAGCCGTTCTGTGCCACCCAGCCGAAATAACCCTCCATATTGGGCTCGAAGGCGCCGACCGAATGGAAACCGTCCATCATGTCGCCGAGCACCGTGAAGCGCGGATCGTTCGACGAAGTGGTGCGCGGATCCGGCACCGTCGTCGTATAGCCGATCAGCGCCGGATCGTAGCCGACGCCGCGCAACGCCTTGCCGAGGTTGAGGTGGCGCTGGTCGAGCGGCACCGTGTTCTGCACGGCGCGATGGTTCATCAGATAGAGGCCGGTAAGCAGGCTCGCGCGGGCCGGACCGCAGGGAACGCAGGTCGTCACATGGTTCCTGAAGGTCACGCCCTCGCGGCAGAGCCGGTCGAGATTAGGCGTCTTCAGGAAATCGTTTTTCCCGTCGTCACGCAGAACGTGCGGAACGAAATCGGCTCGCCATTGGTCAACGACGATGAGTAGAACGTTTTTCTTTCGCATGGAGCCCCACTTGTGCGGGGCTGTTTGAACCGCGATTATTTCAGCGCGATGACCACTTTTTCAAAGTTCTATGACATTGAACGGATCGTGGGTTTCTTCGCTTTTATTCCGGAACGCCGCAAAACTGTAATATTTGCGACACAAAAGCCGTTCAACGCGTATGAGGCAATTCCTCCGGCGCCCCGCTATCGGTTTTCTCCATCTTGCGGCCCATGAAAGTTGCTTTCCCGCGCCGAAACAGCCGACGCTGCCTGATTGAATTTTCGGCGCGAGAAATTAGATCATCTCCATGAGCGGATCGCGAGCAGGCTCGGGGAAAGACTGGTTGACGGCGGGCAGGCTGGATCTGCCGGCGGGCGGTGGCGCGTTCGCGATTTCCCGGCTGGCCGTCGGCCTATTCCTGGTTGATCAGGATCGGCATCGGATCGCGGTCGGCTCCGATCGCAAGCGGGTCGTGCCGCTGCGTGCCGGTGACGGCTGGATTCTGCCAGCCGGTTCATCAGGCACCTGCGAATATGACGATGCGCTCTCGTTTCTGAGAGTGGATCTGTCGGATGCCTTGCTCGACGATGTCGGTTTCGAGAAAGCCGACTTCAATCCCGTCGTCGGTAGCCTCGATCCGCTGCTGGTTCAGTTCGTCCGCCACGCCGCCTCTCTGCGGGATGTGCCGCAATCCCTCTATCGCGATACGATGAACCTTGCGGTTGCAGCCCATCTGGCCCAGCTGCTCTCGCCTGCCCCGCTGTCATCCATTGGGGTCGAGGACCGGCGGCTGCGCCGTGCACTGGCATATATCCACGACAATCTCGCCGAGGATCTTTCCCTTGACGACATGGCTTCCGAAGCGGCAATGAGCCGGTTCCATTTCGTGCGCATCTTCACCGCTGCGCTCGGCACGTCGCCGCTACAATATGTCATCCGGGAGCGAATGGAACGGGCCAAGGTGCTGCTCAGGACCACGGGCGTTCCGGTTGCCGCCGTCGCCATCCGCGTGGGTTATGACGACGTGTCCCGCTTCGGTCGGCATTTCAGGCGCAGTACAGGGCTCACGCCGGCAGCGTTTCGCAGACGATAGCGCTCCGACCCAGAATGCCAATAAACACATAGCAAATGCCAAGAATCGCTCCGGCGCCTGCGCGCCGATGCTGCGAAACTCCTCCTCGTATCTGAATGAAACCGGCGATGACGGCGAGGAGACCTTCGATGAGACTATCTACCCTTTCTGCAATTGGCGTGGCCTTGCTGCATTCGACGGCCTTTGCGGCCGGCATCGAGACGCGTTCCGTCTCCTTCCAGAATGATGGAGTGACGCTTGCCGGCATGCTCTATCTCCCGGCCGACTACAAGGCCGGCGAAAAACGCCCCGGCGTTCTGGTGACCGGCGCCTGGACCTCGATCAAGGAGCAGATGTCCGGCCTTTACGCAGAAGAGATGGCCGAGCGCGGCTTCGTCGCCCTCGCCTTCGATTTCCGCGGCTGGGGCCAGTCCGGCGGCAATATCCGCTTCAAGGAGGATCCGGCGGCCAAGACCGACGATATCGTAGCGGCGGCCGACTACATGACGACGCTGCCGGAAATCGACGCCGGCAAGATCGCCGGCCTCGGCATCTGCGCCTCCGCCGGCTATATGGCGGCGGCGGCCTCGGGCAATCCCGATTTCACCGCCATATCGCTGGTGGCGCCGTGGCTGCATGACAAAGCGATCGTCGAGCAGGTCTATGGCGGTGCGGACGGCGTCTCCAGGTTGATCACCTCATCCCGCGAGGCTGAGGAAGCCGAGCGTAGCGGCCAGCCCCGGGTGATCGTCGCCGCAAGCACCGACGACAGCACGGCGCTGATGTACCAGATTCCCTACTATACCGAACCCACTCGCGGCCTCATCCCGCAATATGACAACAAGTTCAATCTCGCCTCCTGGGAGCCGTGGCTGACCTATGATTCGGTTGCGACCGGTGACCGGCTTGACAAGCCGACACTGATCGTCCACTCGGAAGCAGCGGCCATCCCCCAAGGCGCACGTGCCTTTTTCGCGCGCCTGCGCGGCGACGCCTCCGAGATCTGGCTCGACGGTGTTACCCAATTCGATTTCTACGACAATCCCGAGGATGTCACGCGGGCGACCGATGCCGCGGCTGCGCATTTCGAACGGATCAACAAAGGCTCCTGATACCTGACAAGGAGATGACCATGAAAACCCTCATGCTCACAGCTGCCGCCGGCGTCTTGCTGGCGTCATTCACCGCCAGTGCCGAATCGATCGGTGCCGACGACCGCGCGGCCATCATCGATACCATTACCGACATTGCCGCTGGCGCCGACCGCCACGAGTGGGACCGCGTGCGCGGCGCCTTCGCCGACACGGTGACGCTGGATTATACCGGCCTCTGGGGCGGCGAGCCGACCACCCAGCCGGCCGAAGCCGTCATCCGGCAATGGTCTGCCTTTCTGCCGGGCTTCGATCGCACGCTGCATCTCGTCAGCAACCACGCCATCATCGAAAGTGCCGGCCCGACAGCGGTGGCCGAGGCCGATTTCCAGGCAGTCCATCGGATCGGCGCGGAGAGCTGGGTACTGATGGGACATTATCGATATGACCTCACCAAGATCGACGGCACCTGGAAAGTCTCCCGGCTGGTGATGACGCCCGCCCACGAGACCGGCGACCGGGCTCTGGTCAACAGGGCCGCGGAACGCGCCGGGCAGCCGGGCTGATCCGGCCTGCCACTCTCATTCCAATATACCTTCAAGGAGATCCGCATGCGCAGACCATCGCTCGTTCGAGCACTCTTCGTTTCAGTCGCACTCTTTTCCGGAGGAACCGTCATAGCCGCAAGCCCGGAAGAAAACCGCAAGGTCATCACCGACTACTACGCCGCCTACGGCAGCGGCGACATGAGCCGTGTCGCCGCGTTCTTCGCCGACGATATCGAATGGCACATTCCCGGCCATCATCCGCTGGCCGGCGTCAAACGCGGCAAGGAAGAAGTGGCGGCATTCTTCCAGCAGCTGGGCAAGGCCGGTTTCGGCGCCGAGCTGATCGCGTTGACGGCCGACGAGTACTGGGTGATCGACATGCATCGCGGCTGGTCGGGACGAGACGGCCTGGCCAATGTCGACACCATCTGGGTGCTCGCCTTCCGCATCGAGAACGGCAAGATCAAAGAGGCGCGCAACTTCTCCTATGATCAGGCGGCCGCCGACACCTTCTTCTGGCAGGCCTACCCGCTGAAACCCCTGCCCGACCGGCTGCTCGAATGAGCTTATACCAGGTGATTCGTCGACGCGTCGAAGAGATGGATCTGGCCCGGATCGATCGAAAGTCCGATCATGTCTCCCGCTTTGACCCTGTCGCGCCGCGTCTCGACGATCGTCAGCTCCGGCTCCGTCGCCGCGACGATGAAGGTTGACGAGCCGGTCGATTCGACGAAGGCGATCGGTACATCGAAGCTGCCATGCCCGGGCTCGACGACGCCGATATGCTCCGGCCGGATGCCCGCGACGAGCTTACGTCCGGGCTCGATGGCGCGGGTGATTGCAAGCGTCTGCTTCACTGCGCCGAAATCCAGGATGAGGCTCTTGCCGCCTTCCGCGGCAATCGCGGGAATGAAATTCATGGCCGGCGAACCAATGAAACCGGCGACGAACCGGTTCGCCGGCCGGTCGTAGAGATCAAGCGGCGCGCCCTGCTGTTCGATGATGCCGTCGCGCATCACCACCACATGGTCGGCCATCGTCATCGCTTCGACCTGGTCGTGCGTGACGTAGACGAAGGTTGCGTGCAGCCGGTCGTGCAGCGACCGGATTTCCTTGCGCATGTGGACGCGCAGCGCCGCATCGAGGTTGGACAGCGGCTCGTCGAACAGAAAGGCCTTGGGGTGGCGGATGATGGCGCGGCTCATGGCGACGCGCTGGCGCTGGCCGCCGGAAAGCTCGCGCGGATAGCGCTTCAGGAGATGCGAAAGACCTGTCGTCGCCGCCACGTCCTCGGCGGCCTTCTTGGCCTCGGCCTTGGCGATGCCGCGGATGCGCAGGCTGTAGGTCAGGTTCTCCTCGACCGTCATATGTGGATAGAGCGCATAGGACTGGAACACCATGGCGACGTCGCGCTTGCGCGGCGGCACGCCGTTCATCAGCTCGCCGGCGATCCTGAGATCGCCCGACGAAATGCTTTCGAGGCCGGCAAGCGAGCGCAGCAGCGTGGACTTGCCGCAGCCGGACGGGCCGACGAGCGCAACGAAAGTGCCCTTGGCGATCGAGAGGTCGATATTCTTCAGGGCGTGGAAGGCGCCGTAATATTTGTTGACGCCTCTGAGCTCGATCTGTGTGGTCATTTGAGGGCTCCAGAGGTGAGGCCGGATACGATGCGGCGCTGCAAGAGAACGAAGATGGCAAGGATCGGCGTCACATACATCGTGGCGTAGGCCATGATGTTGTTCCACTCGTTGGTGTTCGGCCCCATGAAGGAATTGAGGCCGACGCTTGCCGGCTGAAGCTCGGCCGCCTGGATCATCGACTTTGAATAGACGAATTCGCCGAAGGCCTGCATGAAGATCAGGATGGCGCTGACCAGGATACCGTTGCGAGCGAGCGGCAGCACGATATTGAAAAAGGCGCCGACGCGCGAATTGCCGTCGACGAGTGCTGCCTCCTCCAGTTCCTGGGGAACGCTCATGAAGGTGGCGCGCACCAGGATGACGAAAAAGGGCATGCTCTTTGCCGCGACCGCAATGATGACGGCAAGGCGCGGAGTGGAAAGCAGGCCGATCTGCGAGAAGCCGACGAAGATCGGCGTGATCATCAGCGAGGCCGGTAGGACCTGCAGCATCAGGATCAGGAACAGGCCGATATCCACCCAGACGTTGCGGTATCTGGCGAGCACATAGGCGCAGCCGACGCCGAGCACGGTGATCAGCGCCATGGAACCCAGAGCGATGACCAGTGAGTTCCAGAGGTAGCGGCCCATGTCGCGGCTTTCCCAGACATAGGTATAGGTGCCCCATTGGGGTGCTGCCGGCCAGAAGCTCGGCGGCGTCGCGAACATCTCCGAGCCGCTTTTCAGCGCGGTGATGTACATCCAGTAGAGCGGGAAGAGATAGATCGCCGCCATGACGATCGATATTGCGAGCATCAGCCGGTCGCGGTTCGTCGTATTCATCCGCGCACCTCGTGGCGTGTGGACCGGACATAGACGACGGATGCGAACATGACGAAGACGATCATGATGACGGAGATCGTTGCGCCCTTGGCGAAATCGTATTGGCGGAAGGAGAGATCCCAGGCCCAATATTGCGTGACGTTCGACGAGTTGTTCGGCCCGCCTGAGGTGATGGCGGCGAAAAGATCGAACTGCTGCAGCGTGAAGATCAGGCCGAGCGCGATGATGGCGCCGATGGTCGAGCGCATCATCGGCAGCGTGATCGTCCAGAAGCGCTGCCAGACATTGGCGCCGTCGAGTTCGGCCGCTTCGTAGAGGTCGGCCGGAATGCCTGCAAGACCGACGGAAAGCAGGATCATGTTGAACGAGGTGCCGAGCCAGACATTGGCGATGATGACGGCATAGAGCGAATAATGCGGGTCCGAGCGCCAGAAGATGTTGCCGGAGATGATGCCGCTTTCCTTCAGAATGAAATTCAACACGCCGAAATCGCCGGAGAGAATCCAGTTCCAGATGGCGCCGACGACAAGGCCGGGCATCACCCAGGAGACCAGAAACAGGCCGCGCATCCATGAGGCGCCGGGAAAATTGACCCAGAAGAACAGCGCCAGGCCGAAGCCGATCAGGAACTGGCCGGCGATGGAGCCAACGACGAAGATGACGGTGTTGTAGAGGATCGGCAGCGTTTCCGGCTGCGCGAAGAGGTCGGTGTAATTCTTGAAGCCGACGAAGGGACGCGAGAAGGTCCCGAGGCTGAACATGTCGACCTCTTGGAAGCTCATCACGACATTGTAGATCAGCGGCAGCCCCGCCATCAGGAACAGAAAACCGAGCGGGAAAGCGACCAGCACGATATCGAAACCGCGGCCGTCCCTGACGCTCATCAGGATCCTCTTCATGGGTCCTCCGATACTCCGAACGGGGCCGCCTGGCGCATGATGCGGAAGACGGCCCCTGCCGGGAGGAAATGGTTGGATGGCTGTTGAGCCATCGGTGGATCCCCTTCTCCCCAGCGGGGAGAAGGTGGCGGCAGCCGGATGAGGGGCAGCGAACTCGGCGTCTGCTGTTCTTCACTTGCGTTCAGAACATTCATCGCTGTCGCTCCTCACACCCTCATCTGC
>NZ_VSZV01000133.1:0-6743 GCF_008919455.1 Rhizobium sp. PEPV16 | reverse complement strand
GCATGATGTCGTCCGAAAACCGCTCACACTTTTCGGCATCATGCTCCGGGGAGTTCAGGTTGTTTCGCGGATAATGAGCTCCGGCACGATGACGATGCCGTGCTGACGGTTTCTGGTGGCGATGCGGCTGAGCAGCAGACGCACGGCTTCCTCCCCCATTTCGCGTTTTTGCACCCGCAGGGTGGTGAGCGCCGGAGACAGCAGTTCGGCAGTCGGAATGTCGTCGAAACCGATCAGGGCGATTTGCCCGGGGATCGAAACGCCGGCAGCCCGGCAGGCCTTCATGGCGCCGATCGCATTGAGGTCGTTGTAGCAGACAAGCGCATCGATGCCGGGCGTCTCCGCCAGCAATTGCGCGGCCGCCGTTTGCCCGCCTGCGGCGGTGGGATCGCAATAAACGATGCTTTGTGCCTTGAGCCCGTGAGCCGACAGCGTCTTGCGAAAGCCGACAAGACGGCTCTTGCCGCCAAACGAACTGCGCGGCCCGGCGATGATCGCGATCCTGCGGCGCCCGCGCTCGACCAGATGATCGATGGCGCGCGACGCTCCCGTCTCATAGTCGGTGACAATCGTCCCGGCGACCTCGTTGGGCGCCTCGCGGTTGATGAGCACCACGGCGCGGTGGGGCGCAAGCGCCTTGTGAAGCGCGGCGTCGGGCAGCCGCGGACTGCAGACGATGATCCCGTCGACCCGGTGCCGCAACAGCGTTTCGATGAGTTCTTCCTCCCGCTTGCTGTTCTCGACGACATTGGACAGCAGCAGGTTGTAGCCGGCGGCGCTCGCGGCATCCTCGGCTCCTCTGATGACTTCGGGAAAGAACGGATTGGTGATGTCGGGAACGAGAAGCCCGATGGCCTTCGATCGATCGGACCGCAATCCGCGCGCAAAGGGATTGGGTCGGTAATTGAGCTCGCTCGCCGCTAAAATAATGCGTTGACTTGTCTCCGCGCTGGCTCCGCCGCGATCATTGAGCACGCGCGATACCGTCATCGGCGACACCCCTGCGGCGCGGGCGACATCGGCAATGGTTATTTTGGATTCTGGCTCTTTTGGGCGGCTCAACTGGATGGTCTCATCAAAAGGGGCGGGAGCTTACGATAACGATAACTAACATAATTTCGGGGAAAGCCAAGGCTGATATGGGCAAAGATAAGGCGACAAGAATCTCTTTGACAAGGTTGAACGGTAACGATAACGTTCGCAAAAGAGGAGAATACGTTAACGATAACTTAGAGCAGAATGTTGGGAGGAAAGAATGCAACACGTCAGAATCTTAAGACGGCAGGTTGTCTCGACCGTTGCCGCGGCGATCCTCATAGGTGCCGGCTGGGCCGGTGCCGCATTCGGCTTTGAGGAGTCGCCGGAACTGAAGGCGTTGGTCGATGCCGGCAAGCTGCCGCCGGTCGAAAAGCGGCTGCCAAAGGAGCCGCTGGTGCTCACTCCGCTTGAATCGGTGGGTAGCTATGGCGGCACCTGGCGCACGGCCACCTTTGGCGGTGGCGACAGCGAGATCGAGCGTTCGATCGGCTATACGAGACTGGTCCGCTGGAATCCGGAATGGACCGAGGTGATTCCCGATATCGCCAAGAGCGTCGAGGTCAATGCCAATGCCACCGAATATACGTTCACCTTGCGGGAAGGCACGCGCTGGTCGGACGGCGAGCCGTTTACCGCGGACGATCTTGTGTGGTGGAACGAGAACGTGCTTCGCAACACCAAGATCACCCCTGCCGCACCCAACTGGCTGACCGCGGGAGGAGAGACCGTCAAGGTCGAAAAGCTCGCCGACGACAAGGTCGTCTTCAAGTTCGCCGCGCCGAACGGCCTGTTCCTGATGAACATGGCGACCGTGCGCGGCTCCGATATTCTGGCGGCCGCACCGGCGCACTACCTCAAGCAATTCCACAAAGATTTCAATCCCGATGGCGTCGACGCTCTGGTGAAGGCAGCCGGCGCAACCGACTGGGTCCAGCTCTTCAACAACAAGATCGGGTTTCCCGGCCGCTGGCGCGACCTCGGCCGTCCAACGCTTGATGCCTGGGTGTTGACCGCGCCCTATAACGGCACCACCCAGGTCGTCGCCGAACGCAATCCATACTATGCCAAGGTGGATACCGCAGGAAACCAGCTGCCTTACTTCGATCGGATCACCATCGATGTGATGCAGGATACCCAGGCCATCATCCTGAAGGCGATCAGCGGCGAAATCGACATGCAGAACCGCTTCATCGAGACGACGGACGCCCGTACGGTGATCGTGCAGAACCAGGAAAAAGGCGGCTACGGCCTGTTTATCGCCCGGCCGGCGTGGTCGAACGCCCTGCTGATCACCCTCAACCAGACCCACAAGAATCCGGCCTTGCGCGCTGTCTTTTCCAACAAGGATTTCCGCATCGGCCTCAGCTACGCCATCAACCGCGAAGAGCTCAACCAGCTGATCTATGCCGGACAGGCCAAGCCTTATCAGGCAGCGCCGCGTGAAGCCACTGCGCTCTACGACGAGAAGATGGCGACGCAGTATCTGGAGTATAATGTCGATCTCGCCAATCAGTATCTCGACAAGGCCGGCCTTACCAAACATGACGCCGAAGGCTTTCGCCTCGGTCAGGACGGCAAGCGGATTACCTTTGCGATCGACGCCTTGACCGGAAGCCCGATCCAGGTGGACGCCCTCGAGATGATCCAGCGCTACTGGCGGGCTGTCGGTATCGACATGCAGCCCCGCCCGGCCGAACGTTCGCTGATCTTCTCCCGCCTGCAGAATAATGAGAATGACGGCCTGGGATGGGTCGGCGGCGGTGGCTACGATTTCCTCGGCCTGCTCGATCCAAAATGGTATTTCCCGCACGAATACGAGTCGAGCTTCGCGACGGCCTGGGGCCTCTACTACCAGAACCCCAAGGATCCGAACGCGCAGGAACCGAGCCCCGCTGCCAAGAAGCAGATGGATTTCTACCGACAGGTGAAGGAAGCGCCGACGCTCGAAAAGCAGTTGGCCGCGATGAAGGAACTGCTGGCGATCACCCGTGACGAATTCTACGTCATCGGCACCAACCTGGAGCCGGACCGCGTCGGAATCGTCAAGACCAATATGCGCAATGTCCCGAAAGTCATTCCCAGCACATCGTTCTACATGACGCCGGGACCGGCAAAGCCCGAGACCTTTTACTACCAGCAATAACGGAACGCGACCGACAGGGATGGCGCCCGCGGGCGCCACCCCATCGACAGCCCAGTCCCAATCATCCAATCCGATCGGCGATCGCCGATTGAAGGAGCTTGACCATGGCCGGCTTCATCATCAGACGCCTGCTTTATATGATCCCGATGATGTTTGCGATTTCCGTCGTGACCTTCATCATCATCCAGTTGCCGCCCGGCGACTTCCTGACCGCGCTGACCGCGCGTCTTGCCTCCCAGAACGAAACGATCGATCCCAGCGTCATCGCAGGCCTGCGTGAACGTTATGGGCTCGATCAGCCCTGGGCGGTGCAATACTGGAAATGGATCAGCGGCATCCTGCTGCGCGGTGATTTCGGCCAGTCCCTCGATTGGAACAAGCCGGTCAGCGAGCTGATCTGGGCCCGCATGGGCCTGACGATGGTGGTCTCGGTCACCACGCTGCTCTTCGTATGGGCGGTGGCCTTTCCGATCGGCATCTATTCCGCCGTGCGGCAATATTCGGTGGGAGATTACGTCGCCACCTTCTTTGGCTTTCTCGGCCTTGCCATCCCGAACTTCCTGCTGGCGCTGGTGCTGATGTATGTTTCGGCACAGTATTTCGGCCAAAGTACCGGCGGGCTGTTTTCGCCTGCCTATATCAACGCCGTCTGGAGCTGGGCCAAGCTCGGCGATCTCATTTCGCATATGTGGATACCGGTCGTCGTGCTGGGCACGGGTGCCACCGCGGCGCTGATCCGGATCATGCGCGCCAACCTGCTCGACGAACTCAACAAGCCCTATGTCGATATGGCCCGCGCCCGGGGTTTGAGCGAAATCCGGCTGCTGTTGAAATATCCGGTGCGGGTGGCGCTCAACCCGTTCATCTCGACCGTCGGCTGGGTGCTGCCGCACCTCGTCTCCGGCTCGGTGGTGGTCTCCATCGTTCTCAGCCTGCCGATCACCGGGCCACTGCTGCTCAACGCCCTCTTTGCCCAGGACATGTATCTGGCCGGCACTTTCATCCTGCTGATGAGCATGCTGACGCTGATCGGCACACTGATTTCGGACCTGCTGCTCGCCTGGCTCGATCCACGCATTCGCAACGGCTGAAGGACGAGACCAATGACCGATCAAGCCATCGCGCTACAGCCTGAACTGATCCAGAATTCCGACGCGGTCGCCGGGCAGTGGAAGCTCATCTGGCGGCGCTTCCGTCGCCATCGCCTGGCGCTGGCGGCCGGCGTCGTCATCTTTTTGATCTACCTGGTCGCCCTGTTTGCCGAGGTTCTCGCCCCAGTTTCTTCGCAGACCTACGATTCCCGCTATACCTATGCGCCGCCGCAGCAGATCAAGTTCGCCGGCTACGGCGCGGCCGGGCAGTTTCATCCGCTCTATGTCAACGGTTATTCGATGAAAGTTGACCCGATCGCGCTCAGCCGCAATTACGTGCCCGATCCAGCCGTCGTCATCCCCCTCGGCTTCTTCGTCAAGGGCGAACCCTATCGGCTTTGGGGGCTGTTTGATTTCGACCGGCACCTGATCGGCCCGATCGAGATGGGCAAACCATTCTACCTGTTCGGCGCCGATCGCCTCGGTCGCGACGTCTTCAGCCGGACGGTCCACGGCACGCGTGTTTCTATGTCCGTCGGACTGATCGGGGTCGCAATCAGCCTCATCCTCGGCATCATCCTGGGCGGTATCTCGGGGCTCTACGGCGGCTGGGTGGACGATGTGATCCAGCGTTCCATCGAACTCATCAACTCTATCCCGACCATCCCGCTGTGGATGGGCCTTGCGGCCGCCGTTCCGATCAGCGCCGATCCACTCCTGGTCTATCTCTGGATCACCATCATCCTGTCACTGATCGGCTGGACCGACCTGGCGCGGGTGGTGCGCGGGCGCTTCCTGTCGCTCAAAACGGAAGACTTCGTCATCGCCGCCCGTCTCGACGGCTGTTCGCAGATGCGCATCATCTGGCGGCACATGGTTCCGTCCTTCATGAGCCACATCATCGCCTCGGTGACGCTCGCCATCCCGACGATGATCCTCGCAGAAACCGCGCTCTCCTTCCTCGGCATCGGCCTGCGCCCGCCGGTGGTGAGTTGGGGCGTGCTGCTTCAGGAGGCGCAGAACATTCTCGCCGTCTCGAGCGCGCCCTGGCTGTTTCTTCCCGGTCTCGCGGTGATCGTCACCGTGCTCGCCCTCAATTTCCTCGGTGATGGTTTACGCGATGCTGCAGATCCCTATGAATACTGATCCCAATTTCGCCGCGGCCGGCGGCTGGCACGGGGATCGCGACCCGCTGATCGAGGTCGATGATCTCAGGACGCATTTCTTCGGGGGTGCGGGCACGATCAAGGCGGTCGACGGCGTCTCCTTTTCCATCCCGCGCGGCAAGACGGTCTGCGTCGTCGGCGAATCGGGTTCGGGCAAGAGCATCACCGGCCGGTCGATCCTCAACCAGGTTCCCAGGGGAGGGCGGATCGTCTCGGGCGCAATCCGCTACCGTCCCGATCCGGCAGCACCCTCCGTCGACCTGGCGGCGCTCGATCCGCGCGGCCATGACATGCGGGCGATCCGCGGTGCCCAGATCGGCCTGATCAGCCAGGAGCCGATGGCGGCCCTCTCTCCCGTCCATACGATCGGCAACCAGATGGTGGAGGTGATCCGCCTGCATCTGAAGATGGGAAAGAAGGAGGCGCGCGAACATGCCATCGAGACATTGGCTCTGGTCGGCATTCCGCGGCCGGCCGAGCGCATGGAAAGCTATGCCTTCCAGTTTTCCGGCGGCATGCGCCAGCGCGTCTGCATCGCGCTCGCGCTTGCCTGCCGCCCCAGACTGCTGATCGCCGACGAGCCGACCACGGCGCTCGATGTGACCACCCAGGCCAATATCCTCGATCTCCTGGCCTCGCTGCAGGCCGAATTCGGGCTCTCGGTGCTGTTCGTGACCCATGATCTCGGTGTGGTGGCCGAAATCGCCGACGAGGTCGTCGTCATGTATGTCGGCCGGGTCGTGGAGGCGGGCAATGTCGACACGATCTTCCACGCACCTGTTCATCCCTACACCAAGGCGCTGCTGCAATCGGTGCCGCGCATGCATGGGCAACCCACCGAACGGCTCGCGATCATCGATGGCATGGTGCCCTCGCGTTTCAACCGGCCCCCGGGCTGCAGCTTTCATCCCCGATGCAAAGAGGCAAGGGCGGGCCTGTGCGACCAAAGGGATCCGCAACCCGTCGCCATCGGCGACGGGCATGTCGCCAGCTGTCTGCTTTACGAAGGAAGACAATGATGGCCGATCCCATGACCCAACCAAGCCCGCTGCTCGAACTGAACGATCTCAGGATGCATTTCCCCATTCGCAAGGGCGCATTTCGGCGTGTGGTCGGACACGTGAAGGCGGTCGACGGCGTATCGCTTCGTGTCAAGGATGGCGAAACACTCGGCATCGTCGGGGAGTCCGGCTGCGGCAAGTCCACGCTTGCTCGCACGGTGCTGCGCATCTATCAGCCGACAAGCGGCGAAATCCGTTATCGCAATCGCAGCGGCGGCACTGTCGATCTCGCGGCTTTGTCGGG
>NZ_VSZV01000162.1:0-8339 GCF_008919455.1 Rhizobium sp. PEPV16 | reverse complement strand
CAATCTTAATGAAGAGCAATCAGCGCAACCCTTGTTAGCAATTTGATTGTAAACAAAACAACCGTTGCCTCCAAGATGAGGGTTCGTTCAGATTGAAAGCTGGTAAATGCCCGATTACAAACCGGCGAGATCGATCCCAGGTGGAGGAGGATTTTGAAATCGATCCTTGCCGGAGGCGTGATGAGCGCAGGAGATGACACTTTAGGCCCAGCCGCCAGATCGAGACGCGATGGATAATTTGCTTCTATTTCTTGGACAGCTTTTGAGCGACGCGTTATCGGGCCGCCTCTCCAAGTCGAAGTTTATGCGATGGGTAGAGCGCGCTGTGATCGCAATCTTGGTGACGCTCGTCGCACTCGTGTTGTTCAGCATGCACTTGAAATGATGTCCGCTCCCGGCGCAAAGCTGGCGTGATGCTTCGACAGACCGCAAATTCTCGCTTTGATCGATGCCCTCAGCCTAAGGCCAATCCGCATAGCCCGAGGACAGCATGCTGTTTTCCGAGCCGGCCGAAGCGCGGGCGATCTCGCGGTAGCCGGCGGGGGAAAGGCCGGTCTTGCGCTTGAAGAAATGGCTGAAATAGGTCGGGTCGCGAAAGCCGAGGCTGTCGGAGATCTCCTGGATATTGCGGGCCGAGCGCTCCAATCTGAGCTTTGCCTCCTGCACCACGCGCTCGTGCAGAAGCTGGATCGGTGAGCGGCCGAGCGCCCTTTGGCAGGTGGAATGCAGCCGGTCGGCCGTGACGCCCAGTTCCGCGGCATAGTCGCTGATCGGCCGGTGCTGGCGGAAACCGGCCTCGACGAGTTGGCGATATCTCTGCAGGATTGATCCCACTTCGCCCTGCCCGCGCTGCTCGCTTCTCTCGCCATCGGAGCCGCGCCACAGCGCCATCAGGATGAGCCTGATATAGGCGGATGCAACCATCCAGGAGGAGCGGGAGGGATCGCCCAGTTCCCGCACGAAGCCTGATATCAGCGGGCTGATTTCGGCCACTGCCGAGGGATCCAGTGCCTCGACCAGCTTGCGCTGTTCGGTGAAGATGCGCAGCGAATAGGATTCCACCTTGTCGCCGATCGCATCGACCATGATCTGCGGCGAAGCCCCGACCAGATGAGCCGCGGTTCCGGCTGATATCGACAGGTCGCATCGCGCCTGCGGCGGCAGGAAGGCAAGCAGCGGTCCGTGCAGCGGCCGATGTTCGCCATTGTCGAAATGAAGCTCCCCACTCCCCTCGCCGAGCAGAAGAAAATGGTGGAAATCGGCGTACAGCCCTTTTTGAAAACGGATACGCCGGTGCGACAGCGACGGCCCGTGCCACTCGCCCCTGGCATAGCGATGAATCCCCCCGTCCGTTGCCAACGCTTCTCCTCCATCCCTCAGGTCAAACAATGCTGATATCACCGGATAATTACAATATTAACCCAATAAATCGCATTCCATCCGCGCCAGATCGGCGTAACCTTCTCTCCATCAGCCTTTGGGAGGAGGCACTTCAACAGATGCAGGAACGGTCAGGCGGCCCTCGTGGCGCCGCGTCCGCTCATTTTCTCCCATGGCAACAGTGCGAGCGTCGTCACGCGGAAACAACGCGTGGGGAATGGGTGGAACGGTGTTTTCGGCAAAGCTGATGATCAACAACGAGGCGATGGATGCTTCCGAAGGGGCCACCTTCGAACGCATCGATCCGTTGACCGGCGACGTCGCAACGATCGCCTCGGCAGGATCCGTTGCCGACATGACAAGGGCAGCCAATGCGGCCGCGGCCGCTTTTCCGGACTGGTCGCAGACCGGCCCGGGCGAACGGCGCAGACTTCTGAATGCCGCAGCCGACATCCTGGAGGCCCGCACATCCGAACTCGTTGCCGCCATGACCGGCGAAACCGGCGCCACCGCGCAATGGGCGGCGATCAATTGCCGGCTCGGCGCGGATATTCTCCGAGAGGCCGCGGCGATGACCACGCAAATATCCGGCGAGCTCATTCCTTCCGGCATTCCCGGAAGCCTTGCCATGGCGGTCCGTCAGCCGGCAGGCGTCTGCGTCGGCATTGCCCCTTGGAATGCACCTATTATCCTCGGCACCCGCGCCGTTGCCATGCCGCTTGCCTGCGGCAACACCGTCATCCTGAAGGCATCCGAACTCTGCCCGAAGACCCATGGCCTGATCGGCGACATCCTGTGTGACGCCGGCTTTCCGCGCGGCGTCGTCAATGTCGTTTCCAATGCGCCGAGCGATGCCGCCGCTGTCGTCGATGCGCTGATCGCCCATCCCGCGGTGCGCCGCATCAACTTCACCGGCTCCACCCGTGTCGGCAGGATCATTGCCGAATCCGCGGCAAGGCATCTCAAGCGCTGCCTGCTCGAACTCGGCGGGAAGGCGCCGTTCATCGTCCTTGCCGATGCCGATATCGACGAGGCCGTGCGCGCTGCCGCCTTCGGCGCCTTCATGAACCAGGGCCAGATCTGCATGTCGACCGAGCGGATCATCCTGATGGACGAGATCGCCGACGGTTTCGTCGGCAAGTTCCGGACGAAAGCCGCAACCCTCGTTGCCGGCAATCCCAGGGACGGCAACACGCCGCTCGGCACGCTGATCAACACTGAGGCCATCAGGCGTGTCCGATCGCTCGTCGAGGATGCCCTGCAAAAGGGCGCGGTCCTCGTCTGCGGCGGCCAGGCCAACGGCACGCTGATGGACGCGACCGTCATCGATCACGTGACGCCTGCCATGCGCCTCTACCGCGAGGAGAGCTTTGGACCGGTCGCGGCGATCGTCCGGGTCGGCAGCGTCGACGAGGCCGTGACGGTTGCCAACGACAACGAATACGGGCTGTCGGCCGCCGTCTTCAGCGCCGACGTCAATGCAGCACTTGCCGTCGCCATGCGGCTCGAATCCGGCATCTGCCACATCAACGAGGCGACTGTTTCCGACGAGCCGCAAATGCCGTTCGGCGGCGTCAAATCAAGCGGCTACGGCCGCTTCGGCGGCAAGGCCGCGATCGATGAATTCACCGAGCTTAGATGGATCACCATGGCCTCGGGAAAACGGCACTACCCGATCTGAATTGAGATCGGCCGAAATGATCACTGGGAACGGGCTGGGAGGCCCGATCAAGAGGGAGGAATGATTTCATGAACGGCATTTTCCGCAGCCGAAAAATCAACGCGGCATCGCTGAGCCGCCGCTCTTTCATCGCATCGACCGTGGCGGGTGGTGCGGCGCTGGCGCTTTCCGGCCGCACGGCCTTCGCTCAAAGCGGCGATACGCTGAAGGTCGGCTTCATCAGCCCGCGCACCGGCCCTCTCGGCGGCTTCGGCGAAACGGACGGCTATGTGCTGGAACTGGCGCGCAAGGCGCTGGCGAACGGCCTGCAGGCGGGCGGCAAGACATGGAAGGTTGAGATTCTCGACCAGGACACCCAGTCCGATCCGTCGCGCGCCGGCCAGCTGGCGAAGGATCTCATCAACAACCAGGCGATCGACCTGATGCTCGCCGTCTCGACGCCCGAAACCATCAATCCGGTGGCCGACGCCTGCGAAGCATCAGGCATTCCCTGCCTCTCGACGGTCATGCCCTGGGAAGCCTGGTATTTCGGCCGCGGCGCCAAGCCGGGCGCGCCCTCGCCGTTCAAGTGGACCTATCATTTCGGCTTCGGCGTCGAAGAGTTCCACAAGGCCTATGTTTCGCAGTGGAACCTGATCGAGACCAACAAGAAGGTCGGCGTCATGTATCCCAACGACGCCGACGGCAATGCGATCCGCACCCATCTGGCGCCGGCGCTTTCCAAGGCCGGCTTCACCATCGTCGATCCCGGAGCCTACGAAACCGGAACCACCGACTTTACCGCGCAGATCGCTCTCTTCAGGCAGGAAGGCGTGGAGATCTTCAACTCGTTCCCGATACCGCCCGACTTCGCCGCCTTCTGGCGTCAGGCCGCACAGCAGGGCCTCACCCAGCAGATCAAGATCTGCCAGATCGCCAAGACGGGCCTGTTTCCCTCCGACATCGAGGCGCTCGGCGACCTCGGCCTAAACATCGGCAGCGCCGCCTACTGGCACAAGGCCTTCCCCTACAAATCCACGCTGACGGGCGTCTCCGGAACCGAACTTGCCGACGGCTATGAAACGGCAAGCGGCAAGCAGTGGACGCAGCAGCTCGGCGCCAGCCTTGCGCTTCTCGACGCCGGCTTCGATGCGCTGAAGGCCAGCACCGACGTCAAGAGCAAAGAGGCCGTCGCCAAAGCGATCGGCACGCTGAAGACCACCACGATCGCCGGCAAGGTCGACTTCACCAGTGGCCCCGTCGCCAACGTCTCTCCCGGACCGATCATCGGCACGCAATGGGTGAAAGCGCCGGAGGGCTCGAAATTCGCGCTCGACTATGTCGTCACCGAAAACGCCACCGACCCGAATGTCCCGGTCGGCGCCAAGCTCACCGCCTATAACGGATAACGAACAGTGCTGCAGCGGGAAGCTCAAAGACGGCCGGGGGGAGCCTTTCTCTCGGCCAAGGGGATCCACAAGCGGTTCGGCGCGCTGGTGGTGCTGGAGAATCTGGATTTTTCCATGGGCGATGGCGAGGCGGTCGGCATTGTCGGGCCGAACGGCGCGGGCAAGACGACCCTGCTCAGCGTGCTCGCCGGCGCCTTCCCGCCGAATGAGGGAAGCATCACCTTCGACGGCGTCGACGTCACGCGCCAGACGGCGGCTGAACGCTGCCGCTCCGGGCTCGTCCGGACCCATCAGATCCCCAAACCCTTCGGCGGCATGACCACCTTCGAAAATGTCTTCGTCGCCGCATCGCACGGCAATGCCGCAAGCCGCGACGAGGCCTATGGGCGCGTGGTGGATTCGCTTTCGCTCTGCGGCATGCTTGGCGTCGCCAACCGCCCCGCCGACACGCTTGGTCTGCTGGATCGCAAACGCCTGGAGCTTGCCCGTGCGCTTGCCACGCAGCCGAGGCTATTGCTGCTCGACGAGATCGGCGGCGGCCTGACCGATGGCGAGGCGAGCGAACTGGTGGAAACCATCCTCGAACTGCGCCGCCGCGGCATCGGCATCGTCTGGATCGAGCATATCGTCCATATCCTCCTGCAGGTGGCGGAGCGGCTGATCTGCATGGACGCCGGCAGGATCATCGCCGATGGCGAACCGAAAATGGTCATGAGCGATGCGGAGGTGGTCAAGGCCTATCTCGGAGGGACACCCGCATGAGCCTTCTCTCCATCCGCGACCTCGACGTCCGCCACGGCCTGCTCCAGGCGGTGCGCGGCCTCAGTTTCGATCTTGCCAGGGGCGAGGTGCTGGCGCTGGTCGGCGCAAATGGCGCCGGCAAGACGACGCTGCTTAGATCGATCGCCGGCGCTCATCTGCCATCCTCCGGCCGCGTCCTCCTCAACGATGAAGATCTGGCTGCCGTGCCGTCCCACAAGCGGATCGCCAAGGGCATCGCCCTGGTACCGGAAGGCCGGCGCCTGTTCTCGCAGATGACGGTGGAAGAGAACCTGCTTCTCGGAAAGAGCTCCGGCCGCAAGGGCGAGTGGAGTATCGACCGCGTCCTCGACGCCTTTCCGAACCTGAAACCCCGCCGTCACGCCAAGACAGGACACCTCTCGGGTGGGGAACAGCAGGCGACCGCCATCGGCCGGGCGCTGATGAGCAATCCCGATATTCTTCTCCTAGACGAGGTCTCGCTCGGACTTTCGCCTCTGGTCGTCGATCGCGTCTATGCCCAGCTGCAGGCGCTGCTCACCTCGAGAACGACCATCGTGCTCGTCGAGCAGGATCTCGCCCGCGCCATGAGCGTGGCAAGCCGTGTCATCTGCATGCTGGAAGGACGCATCGTCCTCGACCGGCCGGCGGCGGCCGTCACGCGCGAGCACGTCACTCAAGCCTATTTCGGATTGCACCGGACATCAGGCGAAAGGAGCGCATCGTGATCAACACCCTGCTCCAGGGCATTCTGCTCGGCGGCTACTACGCCGTTATCGCCTGCGGCCTGTCCTTCATGTTCTCGGTCATGCGGATCATCAATCTCGCGCATGGCAGCCTGGCGGTCGCAGCCGCTTACGGGTTGTGGCTGCTCGCCGCCAAAGCCGGCATTCCGCCCTTCGCCGGCCTGCTGATCGTGCTGCCCATCATGGCGGCGGCCGGCTGGCTGTTGCAGCGCTTCATTCTGGAACGCAGCGCCCGCGGCGGCACGCTCCTGCCGATCTTGACGACCTTCGGCCTGTCGATCGTCATCGACAACCTGCTGTTCGAGCAGTTCGGCGCCGACACCCGCTCGCTCGCGCCGTTCATCGGCAACCTGTCCTATGCATCCTGGCAGCTGCCGGGCCACATCTACGTCGGCAAGCTTGCGGTCATGATGATGGTGACGGCAGTCCTTATTCTCGGCGGGCTGCAGTTCTTCCTGAGCCGCTTTGCGCTTGGTCGCGCGATCCGCGCCACGGCGGAAGATCCCGATACGGCGGGGCTGGTCGGCATCGACGCCCGCAGGGTAAACGCCGTCGCCACCGCGATCACCATGGTCACGGTCGGGATCGCCGGGGCTTTTCTCGGGATGCGGGCAACCTTCAGCGCCTATTCCGGCGGCCCGCAGCTCCTCTTCGCCTTCGAGGCGGCCGTCATCGGCGGAGCGGGATCGTTATGGGGCACGCTTGCCGGCGGCATCGTTCTCGGCCTTGCCCAATCGCTCGGCGCCCAATTGCATCCACAAGGCTTCCTGATCGGCGGCCATGTCGTGTTCCTGCTGGTGCTTTTCGTTCGGCTGTTCCGCTTCGGCATGCCGGTTCTCGACAAATTCGGCGCCTCTCTCAAACTGCGCACCCGTCTCCGGAGCCCGACATGAGCCCCAACGCGACCCTTGCCTCGAACGGAATATCGATAGAGCGCTGGACGAAGTCGTCGCGGGTGGCGCTTGGCTGCATGGCCGCGGTGCTCGTCCTGCTGATGTTTGCCCCAGCCGTGCTCGGCGCCGGCGCGATCGACCGGATGACCGCCCTGTTCATCTACGTGATCCTTGCCGCCATGTGGAATGCGCTTGCCGGTTTCGGTGGGCTCGTTTCGGTCGGCCAGCAGGTGTTTTTCGGCCTCGGCGCCTATTTCACCATCCGCCTGGCGGATGCGGGGCTCAATCCCTTCGTCTCGCTCTTTGCCGCCGCGATCGTGACCGGCGCGCTGTCAATCCCGCTGTCGCTGTTCATGCTGCGCCTGAAGGGCGGCGAGTTCGCGATCGGCATGTGGGTGATAGCAGAACTCGCCCACCTGCTCGTCAACCTCGACCGGCTGATCCAGGGGGAAACGGGAACCTCGCTGATCTCACTCAACGTCTATGACGGCGCGACGCGGCGGGCGACGATCTACTGGCTCGCCTTGACGGCCATGGCCGCCCTGCTCGGTGCTCTCTTTATCCTGATGCGCAGCCGCGCCGGTGCGGCCATGCAGGCGATCCGCGACAATGAGGAGGCGGCAACCTCGCTCGGCGTGCGCGTGATCGCAACCAAGAGGCTGCTCTTTGTGCTCGCCGCCTTCGGCATCGCGGTCGCCGGAGGCCTGTGGCTGGCGACCGCCACGACCTTCCAGCCGAAGACCTATTTCAGCGTCCAATGGACGGCCTACATGATCTTCATGGTGCTGGTCGGCGGGATCGGCAAGTTCGAAGGCGCGATCCTCGGCGCCATCCTGTTCTTCGTGATCGAGACCGTCTTCGGCGCAGCCGGCGTCTGGTACCTGATCGGCCTCGGCGCCACGGCCTTGATATTCTCGCTCTACCTGCCGCGCGGCCTTTGGGGCGAAATCGAGCGCCGCTTCGATTTTCAACTTCTGCCGGTCGGCTATCGGCTGAAATTGCCCGGTCCGCATAAAATCAAATGGGAAGAATGAGCCGGCTTATTTCCCGACTCTCTTGTGAAAGGTGACGCTCATGCTTTTTGGTAAAACGATCCTGGTGACCGGCGTCGCATCCGGCATCGGCGCCCGCACGGCGGAACTGGCCGGGCAGATGGGTGCCGAGGTCATCGGCGTCGATGTGCGCGAGCCTGCCAGTGGAGGTGCCGCCTTCATCAAGGGCGATCTGTCCACGGCATCAGGCGTTGCCGAGATCGTCGCGCAGCTTCCGGTGCGCCTCGACGCGCTCGCCAATGTCGCCGGCCTTTCCGGCAGCACCGGCGTCGTCTCGACACTCGCCGTGAATTTCTACGGGCTTCGCGCCCTGTCGGAAGCCGTGGCGCCTCGCCTGCGCGAAGGCGGCGCCATCATCAATGTCGCCTCGATCGCCGGCTATGGCTGGCGCGCCAACCTCGAGCGGGCAAAGTCGCTGACATCAATCGAAGGCTTTCCCG
>NZ_VSZV01000195.1:0-11955 GCF_008919455.1 Rhizobium sp. PEPV16 | reverse complement strand
CATCCCGGGCATGCATCTGATCGGCTTCAAGGCTGATATCGTCCAGGAGCATCCCTGGATCATGGATGAACTCAGTGAGCTGATCGACGAGTCCCAGCGTCTGTGGCTGGAAAAGCGTGAGAAATACGCCGACACCACGCCCTGGATGATCGACGAACTGCGCCGCTGCGCGGCTGATCTGCCGCCGACCTGGAGAGCCAGCGGGCTTGCTGAGAACGAGGCAATGATCGCCGACTTTGCCGAGGAACTCTACGAACAGAAGATCATGCCGCGCCTTTTGACGCCCGCCGATCTGTTTCCGTGGCACACCAAAGCCCGATGAACAAGGCCTGGGGAAACCCTTCGCAGGCCTCATCGTTGAATTACCATTTTCGCAAAACCAAAAAGGGGAATGACATGCATTCGAAACTGATCGCTTCCGCCGCTCTGCTGGGTCTGATGATGACGACGTCGGTCTTCGCCCAGGAGGCGGCCGTGCCAAAGCAGACCGTCAACGACGCTCTTCGCGCCCGCCTGCCGGAGAAGATCCGCACGGACGGCAAGATGATCTCCGTCAACAACGGATCCTTTCCTCCCTATGAGATCGTCACCGGTACGAAATTGACCGGCGCCAGCGCCGATCTGACCGATGCAATCGGCCAGATGCTCGGCGTCGAGATTGAGCACGAAACCGTCAGCGGGTTGAGCGCGTTGCTCGCCGGCATCAATTCCGGCCGATACCAGTTCGCCTTCGGCCCGATCGGTGACTTCAAAAGCCGTGAAGAGGCCAATGATTTCGTCGACTGGGTTCAGGAATACGTGGTCTTCTCCGTCCAGAAGGGCAATCCGAAGGCCATCACCTCGCTCGAAAGCGCCTGCGGCAATCGCATTGCAGTCATGGCCGGCGGCTCCGCCGAAAAGGTGATCCAGGCCCAGGTTGAAAAGTGCAAGACGGACGGCAAGCCTGCGCCCGAAGTGCAGTCCTATACTGATCAGCCGAGCTCGATCCTGGCAGTCCGCTCCAAACGCGCCGATGCCTTCTTCTCCTCGCAGGCACCGCTGACCTATTTCGTGTCTCAGGCAAACGGCCAGCTGGAATTGAGCGGCGTCGGCCAGAAAAACGGGTTCGAGGATCTCTATCAGGGCGCCGTCGTGCCGAAGGGCTCGCCGCTCGGCCCCGTTCTGCTCGACTCGATCAAGGCGTTGATGGATAACGGCTCCTATGCCGCCATCATGAAGAAGTGGGGTCTTGAGAACAACATGATCAAGCAGCCCGGCATCAATCTTGGTGGAGCCCTGCCGAAATGAGCAACGATCGCACGACTGCTGCACCGCCTTTGGGCGGTGCAGACTTCCGGGACGTTGCCCATGCCCACAAGCCCTTTCAAACGGGCCGGCTCGTCCTATGGGTGGCCGTGCTCCTGATTGCCGCGAATTTCCTGTGGATCGTCGCTCATAACGAGAATTTCGGCTGGCCGGTCGTTGCGGCCTATTTCTTCGATCCGACTGTCATCAATGGCCTTTATGTCAGCCTGGGCCTGACAGTGGTCGCAATGGCCATCGGTATCGTTCTCGGCCTCGGACTGGCGATCGCCCGGCTGTCGAATGACCGGCTTGCACGTTCGCTGGCGTCGCTGTTCATCTGGTTCTTTCGCGGCACGCCGCTCCTGGTGCAGCTGATCTTCTGGTACAATCTCTCGACCCTCTTTCCCGAACTTTCGATCACCATTCCGTTCGGCCCGACGCTCGCCAGCTGGGAGACCAATTCGGTGATCACGCCGATGACGGCGGCAATCGTCGGCCTTGCCTTGAACGAAGCGGCCTACATGGCCGAGATCATCCGCGGCGGCCTGCTCTCAGTCGATCGCGGCCAGTTCGAGACGGCGGAAGCCTTCGGCATGACCAAGGCGAGGGCACTGTGGCGGATCATCATTCCTCAAGCGATGCGCTCGATCGTGCCGCCGACGGGCAACCAGCTGATCAGCATGATCAAGGCAACGTCGCTCGTCAGCGTCATCGCCATGGCCGATCTGCTCTATTCCGTCCAGTCGATCTATAATCGCACCTTCGAGATCGTACCGATGCTGCTGGTGGCCGTCCTCTGGTATCTCTTCATCACCTCCATCCTCAATCTCGGCCAGAGCTACATCGAGGCCTATTACGGCCGCAGCGAACGGCGCAACAACACCGCTGCCGCCAAACCCGAGACCCTTGTCGAGGAGGCAAGCCATTGACCGGTGCCGAAATTGCAAAGCCTCTCGTCAGAGCCCGCAACGTCCACAAGTCCTTCGACCAGCTCGAAGTACTGAAGGGGATCGACCTCGATGTCATGCCGGGTGAAGTCGTCGTGGTGCTCGGCCCGTCCGGATCGGGAAAGTCGACCTTCCTGCGCTGCATCAACCATCTCGAAGCGATCAACAAGGGGTTCATCGAAGTCGATGGCGAGCAGATCGGCTATCGCCTTCGCAAGGACCGGCTGGAAAAGCTGTCGAGCAACGGAATCGCCAGCCAGCGGCGCAAGATCGGCATGGTGTTCCAGCAGTTCAATCTCTATCCGCATATGACGGTGCTGCAGAATATCATTGAGGCCCCGGTCGGCGTGCACGGCGAAAGCCGCAATGCCGCGACCGAGAACGCCCTGCGGCTTTTGGAGCGAGTGGGGCTGTCGGAAAAGGCTGGCAGCTATCCCCGCCAGCTCTCCGGCGGTCAGCAGCAGCGCGTCGCCATCGCCCGCGCCCTGGCGATCAAACCCAAGCTGATGCTGTTCGACGAGCCCACCTCGGCGCTTGACCCCGAACTGGTCGGCGAAGTTCTCTCCACAATGCGCGATCTCGCCAAACAGGGCCTGACGATGATCGTCGTGACCCACGAGATCGGTTTCGCCCGTGAAGCGGCCGATCGGGTCGTGTTCATGGACGGCGGCAATGTCGTCGAGATGGGCAAGCCCGAGGATGTCATCGGCAATCCGCAACATCCCCGGACCCAGGCTTTTCTCGCCCGTTTTCTCTAACTGGTGTCAGCTTCTGCTTCGACCTTCGGGCCGGAGCAATCGCCCTTTTCGATCAAGACTGGATGTTTTAATGCCCGCGCTCGACAATGCCTATGCCCGCCTTTCCGACTTCGAAGCCATGGAGGCGGAGCTGAAAGCGACCCGCCAATACCTGCATGCCCATCCGGAACTCTCCTTCGAAGAAGCCGAAACGGCGCGGTATGTCGCGGAAAAGCTGGAAGGCTGGGGTTATGACGTGACCCGCAGTGTCGGCGGTCACGGCGTTGTCGCCCGCCTCAGCGCCGGCAATGGCAGCAAGGGCATCGCCATCCGCGCCGATATGGATGCGCTGCCGATCGTCGAGGAAACCGGACTTGCCTATGCCAGCGGCACCCCCGGCAAGATGCATGCCTGCGGCCATGACGGCCACACGACCGTGCTGCTCGGCGCAGCCGAATATCTCGCCCGCACCCGCCGTTTCAACGGCACGGTGACGCTGATCTTCCAGCCTGCGGAAGAGGCGAGCAAGAATAGCGGCGCCCAGGCGATGATCGCCGACGGCCTGTTCGAGCGGTTTCCGTTCGATGCCATCTTTGGCCTCCATAACCACCCCGGCGCTCCCGAAGGCACCATCCTGCTGCGATCCGGCCCGATGATGGCGGCGTCGGACACCGTCGAGATTACCATCAAGGGCAAAGGCGGCCATGCCTCGCGGCCGCATCTGACCGTCGATCCCGTGGTCGTGGCGTGCAACCTTGTCGTTTCGCTGCAGACGATCATCTCGCGCAATCTCGACCCGACCCAGACGGCGGTCATCACCGTCGGCACGATCCATGCCGGCGATGCCGTCAACGTCATTCCGGAATATGCCAAGCTCGCATTGAGCGTGCGCTCCTTCGAGCCTGGCATTCGCGACCTCCTGCAGCAACGCATCACCAAGCTCGCCCGCTCGGTGGCAGAAGGGCACAATGCTTCCATTGAGATCGACTACGATCGCGGCAATCCTGTTGTCATCAATTCGCCTGATGAGACGGATTTTGCCCGGGTCGTCGCGATGGAACTGGTCGGCGAAGACAAGGTCGCGACGTGCCCGCTCATTCCCGGCAGCGAGGATTTCTCGCACTTTCTCGAGCACAAGCCGGGCAGCTTCCTGCGTCTCGGCAATGGCATGAATTCCGCGATCCTGCATAGCGCCAAATATGACTTCGCCGATGCCAGCCTGACGGTTGGCGCGGCCATGTGGGCAAGGCTCGCGGAACGCTACCTCCAGGATGACGCCTGAAGTCCCGGTCGCCCAGCTTGACGGCATCGCATTTGGAGCTTGCACTTTCAGTAGCGCAAAAGGATTTTGTAGCGAGACCATCACGTCAACATCTCTCGCCGCAATGCAGGATGCGCAGCATGATTGCCAACTATAACGACGCCGGGCTCGACTTGTCTTACGATCTCGAATTTTACGCACTGATGGCGGAAAACTTCGAACGAAGGGTGGGACGCAGCCTGACGCCGGAAGGCCAGGGTGCCGAATGGCTCTACAACCAGTCGCCGGCAGTTGTCCTTGCCCACAACACCGACGCCGATCCGCGCTTCATCTATGCAAACCGCGCTGCCCAGGCTTGCTTTGAATATTCATGGGACGAGTTCGTCACTTTGCCATCGCGTCTTTCGGCGGAGGCGCCCGATCGCGCGGAACGTGAGAGGCTGTTGAATGCCGTGGCGGCGAATGGCTTTATCGCCGACTACCGCGGACTTCGCATCGCCAAGTCAGGGCGGCGTTTCTATATCGAAAAAGCCATCGTTTGGGATCTTGTCGACCGCAGCGGATGCCGTCGCGGTCAGGCTGCGACATTCGATTCCTGGCAAGACGTGCAGGCGGATTGAGCGCCGGCTGCGGAGACACCAACCAGGCGCCGGATATGTCCGCAGCTTTGCAAACCATGTCGTTTGCCATTTGGTTGCCAAAAAACCATGATTGCGTCACATAAATCGCACATCGACACTCGGCATCAAGAATTGGATCAACGCTGAATGCGCATCGCCTACTTTTTCCTAGGTGCATTTCTTGCAATTGCACAGTCCGCATATGCTGAAGTTGCATCACCGCCTGCTCTGGCGCCGCTAAAGCGACAGGCGCAAGCCGCCGAGTTGAGCGCACAATTTCTTTCGCGGTATAGCTACAAGCCCGTTCCACTCGACGACGCCTTGTCGGCCAGGATCATGGATGGGTTCATCAAGTCACTTGATCCGGACCGCATGCTCTTCCTGCAAGCCGACATCGACGGATTCATGTCCGACCGCAGCGAGATCGATGATGCCATCGAGGAGAGAGACTTGAAGATCCCGTTTGCGATCTTCAAAGCGTATCAGCAGCGCGTTGTCGACCGCATGAACTATGCGCGCAACCTGCTTAAGCAGGACTTCGATTTCAGCGCGCAGGAAGATTATTCGGTGCTGCGCGATAAAGCGCCGTGGCCGCAGTCGGAGGCCGAGAGCAATGAGCTTTGGCGCAAGCGCGTCAAGAGCGACTGGTTGCGGTTGAAACTGGGCGGCCAAAACGACGCGGCCATTCGCGAAACACTCGACAAACGTTATGAAAACACACTCGAGCGCGCTTACAAGTTCAAAAGCGACGACGTTTTCCAATCGTTCATGGACGCCTACGCAACGTCGATCGATCCGCACACGGACTATTTCGGTACGGCCGCTTCAGCCGACTTCAATGTCTCGATGAAGCTTTCGCTGTTTGGTATCGGTGCGGTCCTGCAGGAGCGCGACGATTACACGACGATCCGCGAGCTCGTGCCTGGCGGGCCGGCACAGCTGTCCGGCAAGCTCTCGGTCGGAGATCGAATTACCGGCGTTGGCCAAGGCAAGGACGGCGCAATCAAGGACGTGGTGGGCACGCGCCTTGATGAAGTCGTGCAGATGATACGCGGGAAAAAAGGTTCCGTCGTGCGTTTGGACATCCTGCCGGCAGATGCCGGAGCTGAGGGCACGCATCGCGTCATCAGCCTGGTGCGCGATAAAATCAGTCTCGACAAGCAGGCCGCCCGGAAGACTGTACTGTCCGTAAAAGCGGGCGACGTCACGCGTAAAATCGGGATCATTACTCTGCCGGTATTCTATGAGGATTTTGAAGCCAAGCGCAAAGGGGATGAGGATTACAAAAGCGCAAGCCGCGATGTCGCCAAGCTTCTCGACGAACTGAAGGAAGAAAAAGTCGACAGCGTTCTCATCGACCTGCGCAACAACGGCGGCGGTTCATTGGACGAGGCAATTGATTTGACCGGTCTGTTCATCGGCAATGGCCCGGTCGTTCAGCAACGCGGCAGCGATGGCAAGGTCGAGGTGAGGAGCTCGGAGCTTGCAGCGCCCGTCTGGACAGGCCCGGTGGGTGTCCTGATCAATCGCGGGTCGGCGTCGGCTTCCGAGATTTTTGCCGCGGCAATCCAGGATTACGGCCGAGGCGTGATCGTCGGCGAACCAAGTTTCGGGAAGGGCACCGTTCAGACCGTCGTCGATCTTGACCGGATCGTCCGCAACAGCAAACCCGAGTTAGGGGAGCTAAAGGTGACGATTGCCCAGTTTTTCCGGGTCAACGGCGGTACGACGCAGCTGCACGGCGTGACGCCCGATATCAGCTTGCCAGGACTTTTCGATCCGGCGAGCTTCGGCGAGACCAGTTATGACAATGCCCTGCCGTGGGCGCAGATCAAACCTGCGAAGTACACGGCTGTCGACACGGTCACGACGTTGCTGCCGGCATTGCAAAGCCGCCATGATGCGCGGGTTGAGAGCGATCCGGAATTCCAGCGCCTGATAAAAGACATTGCCGACCTCAAGGCGCAGCGCGAAAAAGGGGTCGTTTCCCTCAATGAAGCCGAACGTCGCAAAGAAGCGACGGCTCGCGAGAAACGGTTCAAGGATCGAGCGAAAGCAGGGGATGGCGAGGATCTTGGAGATGACGGCCTGGAGGCAGGCGAGCGCAGCCTGAGCGCTGATATTGCCATCGAGAATGCCCGCAAGAATGCAAAAGACGTCTTGCTGAACGAGGCCGCCGCCATTCTTGCAGACGAGGCGGATCTGCAGGAAGGCGTGCTCAAGGCAGCCGCAAAACAATCGGGAAACACGGACGGAAAATAGTCATAGCTGACCGGCGCAACGGGTCCACGATCAGGATCTGCAAGCCACCGGCCCGGTGACCGCATCATTGCGGAAGCGGAGGCCGCTGGCCCGCAGCCGCGTCACTCGTCACCATTGCCGCCTTCGAAGGGTTTCCAAGGGAGGGGAAGAGGCCGTCCCGGTGCGACCTTTTCAACCGAGACGACCAAGAACGGCTGGTTCGGCATGCCCGACAACTGCGCCGTCGATGCTGCCGGCCGCCCCTGGGTTTCGACCGACGGCAACAACAACAAGGCCACCGGCCGCACCGATGGTCTGTGGGCCGTCGATACGGAAGGGACGGCGCGCGCCACTTCGAAGCTGTTTTTCCGCGTGCCGGTCGGCGCCGAAATGTGCGGCCCGCTTTTCACGCCGGACGACGAGACCGCTTTCGTCGCCGTGCAGCATCCCGCCGATGGCGGCGAGGACTGGCCGGGCCATGGCCGCCCGTCCTATTACGAGGACCTTTCGACCCGCTGGCCGGACTTCAAGCCCGACATGCCAGTGCGACCTGCGGTCGTCGCCATCACCAAGGTTGGCGGTGGCAAGATTGCCGTCTGACGGTTGAACGCGGCGTCGAGGCGCAATGGGAGTGGTAGTCAGGCTACCAGCTAGTTGTGAAGGCCAGTTAGCTGCCGGGATGAGGGCATCATCCCGGCGCCCCTTTTTTAGAAAGCTATCTGCACCTGTTCACGCTGCGTAACCGCTTAGGTTTTCGAGCTCAGAGGACTACGGCTCACACTCCTTCAAGACCTACACACAGACCATAGTGGGCCGAAAATCATAGATCTCGCTATAAGTTGCAGTCGAATCAGAGTTTATCGATTTGTGCCCGGCAGGCCGAACGCCTGCTGAAAATATCGGCGAAAGGCATGCATGGCTGGAGTGAAGTCGGTGTTGGCGCGCCAAGCGAGGCCGACATCCATCGGTGGCACCGGATCCTTGATGTTGATTGTCTCGATCCGCCGACCTTCCAGCGACCAGGGGCGGTGTACCATATCCGACAGGATCGCGACGCCGAGGTTGTTAGCGACCATGGAGCGTACTGCCTCGATCGACGAGGTGCGCAGCATCACGCGGGGTTGATAGGGTGTCGTGCTCCAGTACTTCAGCGACGAATACGCCGCCTCGTCCACCGTCAGCATGATGTAGGGCTCCTCGGCGATTTCCTGTAGGCCGACGCCCACATGCTTCAGTAGCGGATGCTGCGCCGCCACCCAGAGCCTGCGGATGGAACGCAAAAGCGTCTCGGTGGTGAGCGCGGTATTCAGGATATTCGAGGTGAGAAGTACCGAAATGTCGTACCGGTTGACCAGCAGGCCTTCCTCGATCGACTCGCGGTTTACCTCGTAAAGCTGGATGCGCAGCTTAGGATAGAGTCGCCGCATGCGCTCTATGTGGAGCGGCAGGAAGTAGCCGATGACGGTGTAGGTCGCCGCAACAGTCAGATCGCCCTCGATGTCGCTGCTGACATAGTTCAGATGCGTTGCCTCATCGACCTTGGCGAGGATCTCGTAGGCGTAGGAAAGAAACTGCCGGCCGGCGGCGGTCAGTTCCATGCCCTGCGGCATGCGCGTGAAAAGAGCAACGCCGATCGATTTTTCCAGTTCCTTGATGGCGGTCGTCACTGCCGACTGCGAGATCGAGAGCTGTGCCGCTGCATAGGAGATCTGTCCTTGCTCGGCGGTTGCGACGAAATAACGGAGCTGCCGGAAACTGAGGCTCATGATCTGTTTTTCCCATCGAATTATCTGAATTCGGCTTGGATAAATCCGATCGACTGCTTTTAATTTATGCGAGTGCTCTACGAATTTGAGGCGGAATCGAGCCAAGCCGTTGGAAAGAAACATATTAAGCTTCGCCCGCGATTTAAGCGCAGGTATCTCTTTTCTCGATAATGATGCCGCAAAAAATGAATTTTTCAAATCCTGTTTCGTCGCGTAGCGTTTTCGTCAGATGACAACGGCGGGAAGACAGTTTGAAAGATATCGTCGACATCAACTGCGATATGGGAGAGGCCTTCGGTCGCTGGCGGATCGGCGATACGCAGGATTCGCTGCTGATCTCTCACATCAGCTCGGCCAATATCGCCACCGGCTTCCATGCCGGCGACCCGAACCTCATCGACGAGACCGTGGCGCTAGCCGCGGCTCATGGGGTCGGGATCGGCGCGCATCCTGGCTACAATGACCTTCAGGGCTTCGGCCGTCGCAAGATTGTCGGCAGCAGCAAGGAGCTGGTCAACGACATCATCTATCAGGTGGGCGCGCTGCGCGAGTTCGCCCGCCGCTACAGCGTGCCGGTGCAGCATGTGAAGCCGCATGGCGCGCTCTACATGGAGATGGCGGTCAATCCGGACTTCGCTCAGCTCTTTGTCCAGTATATGCGCATCGTCTCGCCCAACGCCTTTGTCTTCTGCATGGGTGGCTCGGCGACGCACAAGGCGGCACTCGATGCCGGACAGCCTGTCGTGCGCGAGTTCTACGCAGACCGCGACTATGACGACAGCGGTTCGATCGTCTTTACCCGCGATGCCGGCCGCCCAGACCCGATGGTGCTGGCGCAGAAAGTGCTGCGCGCCTGCCAGGAGGGCAAGGTCCGCACGGTCACGGGCAACGATATCGACATCGAATTTGAATCCATCTGCTTTCATTCCGATACGCTCGGCGCACTCGACATCGTTCTCAGCATGCGCGAGCTTCTGATCGGTGCCGGAATCCGGATCGTGCCCGTGTCGCAGATCCTTGGACATTAGACTTTGCGGAGACCGACCATGAGCAAGATTGAAATCCGTTCGCCCCTGCCGGGCACCTTCTACCGGGCGTCGGCGCCGGATGCGCCGCCCTTCAAGGCAGACGGCGACGATGTCACCGAGGCCGAAACGATCGGCGTGATCGAGGTGATGAAGACATTCCAGGAAGTTCCGGCTGGTGTTTCCGGCAAGGCGATCACCTTCCTCGTCGACAATGAGGAGCCTGTCATGGCAGGGCAGGTCATCGCGGAGGTCGAGGCATGACGATCCGCTCGGTGCTCGTCGCCAATCGCGGGGAAATCGCCATTCGCGTCATCAAGGCGGCGAAGGCGCTCGGTATCCGGACCGTGCAGGTGCACAGCGCAGCAGATGCAGACATGCTGGCGGTGCGGCTCGCCGACGAGGCGATGAACATCGGCCCGCCGGCGCCGAAGAAATCCTATCTCAACATCGAGGCGGTGATCGCCGCCGCCAAGGCAGCCGGTGTCGATGCCGTGCATCCGGGCTACGGCTTTCTGTCCGAAAACGGCGATTTCGCCGATGCGGTGCGCGACGCCGGCATGATTTTCATCGGTCCTTCCGGCGATGCGATCCGCACGCTCGGCGACAAGGTGGCGGCGCGGCAGGTGGCAAAGCGCGCGGGCGTGCCGACGGTGCCCGGCAGCGACGGGCGTGTCGCCGGGCTCGAAGAGGCGCGGTTGCTCGCAGGCGAGATCGGTTTTCCTGTGATGATCAAGGCGGCGGCTGGCGGCGGCGGACGCGGCATCCGGATCGTCGACAGCATCGCCGAGCTCGAACAGCAGTTTCCGCTGGCTTCGGCCGAGGCGCTGGCCGCTTTCGGCGACGGCGGACTTTATCTGGAAAAGGTCATCGCCCGCGCCCGGCACGTCGAGGTGCAGATCTTCGGCGACGGACAGAATTTCGTGCATTTCTTCGAACGCGAATGCTCCTTGCAGCGGCGGCGCCAGAAGGTGTGGGAGGAGGCGCCCGCCTTCATGCTGCCTGCCGACATGCGCGAACGCCTCTGCGTCAGCGCCGTGGCGCTTGCGCGCGAGGTCGGCTATCGCGGCGCCGGCACGGTCGAATATCTCTATGACGACGAAACGGGCGACTTCTACTTCATCGAAGTCAACACCCGCATCCAGGTCGAGCATCCTGTTACCGAGATGATCACCGGGTTCGACCTGGTGCAGGAGATGTTCAAGGTCGCCGGCGGTGCGGCTCTTTCGGTCGCTCAGCGCGACATCGTGGCCAGCGGCCATGCGATCGAGTGCCGCATCAATGCCGAGGATCCGTTCAAAGCCTTCCAGCCATCGCCAGGTACGATCGCGTCGCTGTCGGTCCCGGAAGGCGAGGGCATCCGGTTCGACACGATGCTCTACGAGGGCTACACGATCCCGCCCTTTTATGATTCCCTGCTCGGCAAGCTGATCGTGCACGCCGAAACACGCAAGGCCTGCCTCGAAAAGCTTGCCGCGTCGCTGACGGCTCTCGCGATCGAAGGCGTGCCGACGACGGTGGCGCTGCATCTGGCGCTCGCCCGCGATGCAAGCGTCGCCAAGGGCGCTTTCCATACCCGCTTTCTCGAACAATGGCTGGAGCACGATTTTCCCGCTCTGGCCGGCCGGACCCAGGAGGTTGCCTGATGCCTGCGCGATATACCTTCGGAGGTGATGAACACCTCTTCGTCGAATGCAGCAGCGAGATGTCGCTGGAAGCCTTCTTCAAGAGCTTGTCCATGGCGACAGCGGTCCGCGAAAGCCGGATCAGGGGTGTCACCGAGATCTGCCCGGCCAATGCCTCGTTCCAGGTAAAGTTCAATCCCGATCTCATCAAGCCGGACGACATCCTGCGGGAGGTGCAGGCGATCGAGGGCGTGGCGGAAAAATCCGAGCCGGTCCTGAAGACCCGCATCATCGAGATTCCGGTCTTCTATAATGATCCATGGACATACGAGACGCTGATGCACTTTCGCGAACGGCACCAGGAACCCGGCGGAACGGATCTCGATTATGCTGCCCGGGTCAACGGCTACGGCGGTGTCGAGGATTTCGTCGCCGCACATGCGGGTTCG
>NZ_VSZV01000354.1:147867-160709 GCF_008919455.1 Rhizobium sp. PEPV16 | reverse complement strand
TGGCGAGAACCGCGCCGTCGGCCTGACGGGCGATCTTGCCGGTTTCGAGTTTCAGCGGGCGGCCGGCCCACTCGATTTCCACTGTGTGTGTATCAAACATGTCTTGTCCTTCAATGCGGGAGCACGCGCCATCGCCGATATCAAGGCGCAGCGCACAGTCGACCGCAATCAATGTGACGTATCACGGGCAAGACAACGGGAGGCTTTTCATCCTCGGCTTCCCTCAGGCGTTCCTGAGAAACCGGGCCAAAGCTCATTGACAAGCCTTGGCCAAAGCATCCGGCAATCCTGCCCCATGACAGGTCAACGGTTGGTTTGGCAGAACCGGCCCATCCGGGTCTGCCGGTCTTTCCACCGCTAAAAGATAGGGCGCGGCTGGAATATTTCATCGGGAACCGTGTCCCGAAACACATCCGGCGGGCGCTCGGAAAGCACCCGCCGGACAATCTTAGCGGCGGATACCCAGGCTGGTGATCAGCTTGGAATAGCGGCCTTCATCCTTCTTCTTGAGATAATCAAGAAGCGAGCGGCGGCTCGAAACCATCGTCAGCAGGCCACGGCGGGAATGGTTATCCTTCTTGTGGTCCTTGAAGTGTTCGGTCAGGTTGTTGATGCGTTCGGTCAGGATCGCGACCTGGACTTCCGGAGAACCGGTATCGCCCTCAACGGTCGCATATTCCTTGATCAGCGCAGACTTGCGCTCAGCAGTGATCGACATCGGGTGATCCTTTCTAAGAGGAGGAGATTAAAGTCGCCAAAAGCCGGGATGTCGTCCAGCTTTGGCCGTGAATGCGAGCAGGCAACCCTGACGCTGGCGCTGCCTATAAACCAAATAAGCAGCAATGGAAAGAGGGGAGCTCCCACAGCGGTTTTCAGCGGCCCGCCATGGCGTCCCGGATCATCGCATCGTAACCCGTGGGATCCTGCAGCATGGCGAAATGGCTGGTGTCTTTCAGGATCACGAGCCTGGCGCCCGCAATGTCTTTCGCCATCATCTCCGTATGGTCGAGCTTCACCGCCTCGTCATGGTCGCCGATGGCGAGCGTGACCGGCACCGCGATCTTTCCAAGATCCGCTGCCGTCCAGGCCGGCTGGGTCGCCCACATTTCGGAGATCTGGGTGACGAAGGCGTCGTACTCGTTCGGCGTCGGCGACAGTTTCCTGTAATAGTCGCCGGCGACGTTGATGTAGTCGTTGAAGGTCTTGTTGTTCATCACGTCTGCCTTGACGCCGTCGGTCGTGACGTTGGCTGCCTGGGCAATGACGCGCGTCAGCTTTTCCGGATTTTTCATCGCCATGTCGATGCCGATGATGCCGCCATCCGACCAACCGACCAGCGTCACCTTGTCGATCTTCAGATAGTCGAGAAGCGCGACGTAATCAGACGTCATCAGGTCGTAACCGAAGGGCTGCTGGCTGCGCGTCGAGCGCCCATGTCCGCGGCTGTCGGCAACGATGACCCGATGATCCTTGGCAAAATCGGCGACCTGGTGACCCCAGACCTCGGCATTTCCAAGACCGCCATGAATGAACAGGATGGGGTCGCCTTCGCCGTATTCGGCGTAATACATCTTGATGTCGTTCACCTCGGCCATGCCGCTCGTCTTTGCCACCGGCATCGAAGGAAAGGCCGGAAGCTCGGCCCAGCGCTCGGCAGATTGAGCGCCGGCGACGGCGAGAAACATCGAAAAAAACGTCAGGATTCCGATAGCAGTTCCGCGCATGATCTTTCCCTCTGCCAGGCCCCCATGGCCCGACAGGCAAGATATCGCATCGCGACCGCCTGACAATCGCTGTCGTTGTCAGAAAGCAAGATAGGCTCAGGCGAAAACCCGCTTCGGGCGGAACTCGCCCTGGCCGATCTCGCCGATCGCGATCAGCTTGCCGCGGGCCGTCGCATAGGCTTCGCTTTCGGCAACCGGCGCATCGCGGCCACGCACCAGGATCGGGTTGCCCATCTTCAGCCGGTGCGCCTGGTCGTCGTTGATGACGAGATGGGGCAGCGAGGATAGCGCTTCGCAGGTGTCGATCAGCAGCGCGTCGAGGGCGGCCAGGCGCTCGTCCATATCCTCGATCGCTTCCAGTGCCACGAGATCTGCGAGCGGCACCATGGCCTCTTCCGCGAAAGGGGCGACAAAGGTGCGCCGCAGCCCGGACACATGGCCGTAGCAGCCGAGCTCGCGGCCGAAATCGCGCGCCAGCGCCCTGACATAGGTACCCTTGCCGCATTCCACTTCGAAATGCGCACTGTGGGCGTCCGGGCAGGCGAGCAAGGTCAGCCGGAAGATATCGACCTCGCGCGAGGGGATTTCGACGGTTTCGCCTTCGCGCGCCAGGTCATAGGCGCGTTCACCTGCGATCTTGATAGCGGAAAACTGCGGCGGCACCTGGCTGATGGTGCCGATATAACCAGGCAGGATATCGCGGATCTGCTGTTCGCTCGGGCGTTTGTCCGAACTCTTGGTCACCTCGCCCTCGAGATCGTCGGTCGCGCGCTCCTCGCCCCAGCTCACCGTAAATTCATAGATCTTGCGGCCGTCCATCACGTAGGGAACGGTCTTCGTCGCATCGCCGAGCGCGATCGGCAGCATGCCGGAGGCGAGCGGATCGAGCGTGCCGGCATGGCCGACCTTCTGCGCCTTGTAGAGCCACTTGATCTTGGAAACGGCTTCCGTCGAGCCGAAATCCACCGGCTTGTCGAGGATCAGCCAGCCGGAAATCGGCCGGCCTTTGGGTTTGCGTGGTTTGGACATGCGTCTCTTCTGTTTATTGTTCGTCATTACCGCCGTCGAGGTCACGGCTCACCTCGGGCGAACGCAGCAGTTCGTCGATCTTTTTGTAGTTGTCGAAGCTGGTATCATCGCGGAAGCGCACCTCCGGCATGTATTTCATCTGCCGGAGCTGCGGCCCGAGCCGGCCGCGGATGAACCTTGCATGACGGTTCAACGCCTCGATGACAATACTGTGGTCGGAAACGCCGAGCGGCGTCACATAGGCGGTGGCGATCTTGAGATCTGGCGACATGCGCACTTCCGAGATCGAGATTACGGTCGCCTCGATGACGTCGTCACGCACTTCGCCGCGCTGCAGCACCTGGGTGATAGCGGCGCGAACCTGTTCGCCAATGCGCAGCATGCGCTGCGAAGGCGCGGAAGAAGTTGGTTTGGTCATTGTTATCTCTATTTGCCGATACGGCTGGGAATCGAACCCGTCAAAGGAGAGCGTCCATGACTCTTTTGGTCGAAAAGGTCAAGTCGGCAGATGCCCGAAAGCCATCCGCCGGCTGGCGGATGGCTTTCGGAAAAGTTCAGGCGCAGCAGCTTAGAGCGTGCGCGTGATATGCTCGACCCGGAAGCACTCGATGACGTCGCCGGCGCGCATATCCTCGTAGTTTTCGAAGGCCATGCCGCATTCCTGACCCATCGGCACTTCGGACACTTCGTCCTTGAAGCGCTTGAGCGTCTTGAGCTTGCCTTCGTGAACGACGACGTCGTTGCGGATGAGGCGGACGCCCGCACCACGTTCGACCTTGCCTTCCACGACACGGCAGCCTGCGACCTTGCCGACCTTGGTGATGTTGAACACCTCGAGGATCTCGGCATTGCCGATGAAGGTTTCGCGCCGCTCCGGAGACAGGAGGCCCGACATCGCTGCCTTCACATCATCCACGAGGTCGTAGATGATGTTGTAGTAGCGGATTTCGATGCCTTCGCGCTCGGCGAACTGGCGTGCCTGCGTATTCGCACGAACGTTGAAGCCGATGATGGCCGCGTTCGAGGCTTCGGCGAGCGAGATATCCGACTCGGTGATGCCGCCGGCGCCCGAATGGACGATGCGGGCGCGGACTTCGTCGGTGCCGAGCTTCTCCAGCGCACCGGCAATCGCTTCGATCGAGCCCTGCACGTCACCCTTGATGACCAGCGGGAACTCCTTGATGCCGACGCTCTGGCGCTGCATCATCATCTGTTCCAGCGATCCGCGCTGTCCCGACTGGCGGGCAGCCGCCTTGTCGCGGGCCAGACGCTGACGATATTCCGAGATTTCGCGGGCGCGGCTTTCGCTTTCGACGACGGCGAACTTGTCGCCGGCCTGCGGCGTGCCGGAAAGACCGAGAACCTCGACCGGGGTTGCCGGGCCGGCTTCCTTCACATGGTCGCCCTTGTCGGTGACGAGAGCGCGCACGCGGCCCCAGACGTCGCCGGCGACGATGATTTGGCCTGGACGCAGCGTGCCCTTCTGGACGAGCACGGTCGCGACCGAACCACGGCCACGATCGAGCTGGGCTTCGATGACAGTGCCTTCCGCAGTCCGGTTCGCATTGGCCTTAAGATCGAGAATTTCCGCCTGCAGCAGGATCGCCTCAAGCAGCTTATCGAGGTTCTTGCCGGTTTTGGCCGAAACCTCGACGTCAAGCACTTCGCCGCCCATGGATTCCACGAAGACTTCGTGCTGCAGCAGCTGGTTGCGGACCTTCTGCGGATCAGCCTCGTGCTTGTCGACCTTGTTGATCGCCACGATGATCGGAACACCGGCCGCCTTGGCGTGGTTGATCGATTCGATCGTCTGCGGCATCACGCTGTCGTCGGCTGCGACGACCAGGATCGCGATGTCGGTCGCTTGCGCACCGCGGGCACGCATTGCCGTGAAGGCGGCGTGGCCGGGCGTATCGATGAAGGTGATCTTCTGACCGTTCTGCTCCACCTGATAGGCGCCGATATGCTGGGTGATGCCACCGGCTTCGCCGGAGACCACGTTGGCATGACGGATGGCGTCGAGCAGCGAGGTCTTGCCGTGATCGACATGGCCCATGATGGTAACGACGGGCGGGCGCGAAACCAGTTCGCCATCGTCGTCGGACACGTTGAAGATGCCGAGTTCGACGTCGGATTCCGACACGCGCCTGACCGTATGGCCGAATTCGCCGGCGATGATTTCGGCAAGGTCGGCGTCGATGACGTCGCCTGGCTTCATCATCTGGCCTTCCTTCATCAGGTACTTGATGACGTCGACGGCGCGTTCGGACATGCGCTGCGACAGTTCCTGAATGGTGATGGTCTCGGGCAGAACCACTTCGCGGGAGATCTTCTCGCGGGTTTCCTGCATCTGACCGCGGCGGAACTTCTCCTGCCGGCGACGCATCGCCGAGAGCGAACGACCGCGGGCATTATCCTCGCCGTCGACGTTGGCGGTGGTGATCGTCAACTTGCCGCGACGGCGCTCTTCATCCGTCTTCGGACGAGTCGTGACCGGCTTTGCGGGTTCCGGGCGAACGACGCGGCCACGGACCGGACCGCCGCGCGCTGCGCCACGATCATCTTCTTCCTTTTCGTCGCGACGGCCGCGAACGGCCCCAGGGACGGCAGCGCCGGGTGCCGGACGGGCAGCAGGTGCTCCAGCCGCGTCGGGCCGGCGTGCGGCCGGTGCCGATGATGCGGGCTGCTGCGGCCGTGTCGCGTCGGTGCGTGCTTCGGCCGGAGCCGGCTCTGCGGCTGCGGGTTCAGCGACAGCCGGTGCCTCAGCCTGCCGGATAGCCTCTTCAGCGGCCCGGCGGGTAGCTTCTTCCGCTTCGGCTGCCTTGCGGACAACCTCTTCGGCGGCACGGCGCTTTTCTTCCTCGGCGCGGCGGATCGCATCCTGGGCGTCACGCGCCTGGGAGTCGGCAAGCGCGCGGCGGCGGGCGTCCATCTCTTCCGGCGACAGATGGTTCAGCACCACCGGGCGCGGACGATCGTTCTGGCGCGGCGGCTGGTGAGACTGCTGCGGCGGACGCTGGTTCGTCTGGTTGTTGTTGCCCTGCTGAACCCGCGGAGCAGGCGTTGGCTGCTGCGGACGCGCCTGCACAGGTGCGGGCGCCGGTTCGGCTGCGCGCACGGGGGCCGTCGGAGTGACGGGCGTGATCGGCTTTTCGTCTTCCGGGCGCATCGGGCGCCGCTTACGGGTCTCGACGACGACCGCCTTGGTGCGACCTCGACCCATATCCTGGCGAACGGTACCCTGGCTCATCCCCGATGGTTTCAGGGTGAGTGTCTTTTTGCCCGCTACGCTGATTGTCTTGTCGTCGTTACTATCGGTCATTCGTTCCCGTTCCTTCGGACAGGGAGCGATGACTAGATCAGACCCTGTCGTTCAATACTGTCGATCAATGAGTATGGGACCGGCCGATGCCGGTGACCGCCTCATTGTTTTTGCCGGCCAGCGCCGCCCGCTGCCCGGGACTGACCGCCAATACGGTACTGTTCGAGCATCTTTGCGCGCTTCACTACACCTTCACCCGCCTGCCCTGCAAGCACTGCGGCATGGATAAAAGCATTCTGGCCCATCAGGCCTTCCATTTCGCTCTCCGAGAAGAGACGGAAGGAAGGTATCTCCTCCTCGGTCTCCATTCCGAGGTGCCAGGCCTTGCGGGCCTGGTCGATTTTCCGGACGCCGTCGTCCGCTGCGCCAGTCGCGTGGAACACCGCAAGGGCTGCTCCGCTTCTGACCGCGGCATCCACTTTCGAGGACCCGCTGACGAACTGGCCGGCTTTCCGCGCCATGTTCATCATCTGCATCAATTGCGCCGCGAGCAGCCGATCGACACTCGCGCCGAGATCGTCCGCCGCCTTCACATCCGTCTTCAGCGCGCGGGCGAAGAGCTTCTTCGCCACCGCCCTGTCGACCAGCGACCGGTCGATCTTCACCCAGCATCCGCGTCCCGGAAGCTCGCGCTTCAGATCGGCGACAACTGTTCCATCGGGAGCGGCGACGAAGCGGATCAGCTCTTCCGGCGATCCGCTTTCGCGCGTCACGATGCACATGCGTCCGTTCACGTCATAACCTGCAAGATCGTCGTCCTCGAGAGGAGCGTCCGGTTCATGCGCGGTCATCATGCTTCTTGTTCGGCTTCGGTGACCTCTTCTTCGGTCCCCTTCGCCAGGTCCTCTTGCGTGATCCAGCCAGCCGAAAGGCGGGCCTGGACGATCATCTGTTCTGCTTCGACGCGCGAGACGTCGAACTTCGAGAACAGACCCTCGAACTTCTTCGTTTCGCCGTTCTTGCGCTCCGACCAGCCGACGAGATCGTCGGCAGCGCAGCCGGCAAAGTCCTCGATCGTCTTGATGCCGTCTTCGCCGAGCGCCACCATCATCTGGGCGGTCATGCCGTTGATCTCACGCAGTTCGTCCTGAACACCGAGCGCCTTGCGCTTCTCGTCCATCTCGGCTTCGAGACGCTCGAGGAATTCGCGGGCGCGCTGCTGGATTTCCTGCGCCGTCTCCTCGTCGAAACCGTCGATCGACGAGATTTCGTCGAGATCGACATAAGCCAGTTCTTCAACCGCGGCAAAACCTTCCGAAGCCAGAACCTGGCCGACCATCTCGTCGACATCGAGCGAATCCATGAACAGGTTGGTGCGCTCGTTGAATTCCTTCTGGCGGCGTTCCGATTCCTCGGCCTCCGTCATAATGTCGATATCCCAGCCGGTCAGCTGCGAGGCGAGGCGGACGTTCTGGCCGCGGCGGCCGATCGCAAGCGACAGCTGCTCGTCGGGAACGACGACTTCGATACGCTCGGCATCCTCGTCGAGGACCACCTTGGCGACTTCGGCCGGCTGCAGGGCGTTGACGACGAAGGTCGCCGGATCCTGCGACCACGGAATGATGTCGATCTTTTCGCCCTGGAGCTCGCCGACGACGGCCTGAACGCGTGAGCCGCGCATACCGACGCAGGCGCCGACCGGATCGATCGAGCTGTCGTTCGAGATCACGGCGATCTTGGCGCGCGAACCCGGGTCGCGGGCGACCGACTTCACCTGGATGATGCCGTCGTAGATCTCCGGCACTTCCATCGTGAAGAGCTTCACCATGAATTGCGGATGCGTGCGCGACAGGAAGATCTGCGGGCCGCGCTGCTCGCGACGGACGTCATAGACGTAGGCACGGACGCGATCGCCATAGCGGACGTTTTCGCGCGGGATCATTTCGTCGCGGCGGATGATGCCTTCGCCACGGCCGAGATCGACGATGACATTGCCGTATTCGACGCGCTTGACGGTACCGTTGACGATTTCGCCGACGCGATCCTTGAATTCGTCGAACTGGCGGTCGCGCTCGGCTTCACGCACCTTCTGCACGATCACCTGCTTGGCCGACTGTGCGGCGATGCGGCCGAAATCCATCGGCGGCAGCGGGTCGGCGATGAAATCGCCGAGTGCGGCGTCCGGGTTGCGGTCGCGGGCCAGCTCCAGCGGGATCTGCGTCGAATAATCTTCGGCCTTCTCGACGACTTCGAGCAGACGCTGCAGGCGGATTTCGCCGGTCTTCGGATTGATGTCGGCCCGGATGTTGGACTCGGTGCCGTAACGGGAGCGTGCCGCCTTCTGGATGGCATCGGCCATTGCGGCCAGCACGATCTCGCGGTCGATGACTTTTTCGCGCGCCACTGCATCTGCGATCTGCAGAAGTTCGAGCCGGTTCGCACTGACTGCCATTGTCTTGTTTCTCCGTCTTTACTCCAGGGTTCCCGTCCCTGGAGCGGTCTGTTGATCGGTTATTCTTCGTCGTCCGCTTCGTTCTGGTTGGCGGCCTGGGCTTTCGCCAGCTTGTCGGCGCGCAATGCGTCGCGGATCAGATCGTCGGTCAGAATGAGCTTCGCATCGCTAAGCGCCGTGAAGGGAATGGTGACCTTCTGCTCTTCCCCATAGGCGATCTGGTCACGCTCGAGCGTGAAACCATCTGTGCCTGCTTCGACGATCTTGCCGCGGAAGCGCTTGCGATTATCGATCAAGATCGACGTCTCGCATTTCACAAGGTGGCCCTGCCAGCGGACGAAATCGGATTTCCGCACCATCGGACGGTCGATGCCGGGCGAAGACACTTCCAGATGATACTCTTTATCGACCGGATCTTCCACATCGAGGACGGGAGAAATCGCCATCGAGACTTCTTCGCAATCCTGAACCGTCATCGTGCCGTCGTTGCGTTCGGCCATGACCTGCATCGTCGCGCCGTTCTGGTTCATCATGCGGACGCGGATAAGGCGGAAGCCCAGGTCGACGAGAACGGGTTCGATGATATCGGCAAGACGCTGGTCGAGCCCGGTTTCGGTAATCAGCCGCGGCTCACGTTCATTGTCTGCGTTTGTCAGATCCGACAAGCGGTGCGCTCCTCGCAATTTCATGCTTTTTCGGCGATCGCGCTAATAAAAAAGAGCGGGTCCTTGCGGCCCACTCTTCATCAAGCGATCAAGAATTTGAGAGGCATATAGTCGGGTTTTTCCGAAATTGCAAGGTCTGCGACCGATTCGGCCAATTCGCTTCCGGCGACGTGATGAGGCCTATGGCCGGCGCCGGTGTTGCGCATATATTGCCGTTGGCGCGCAATAACAAAAGCGGGAGAAATCGTGGCCTACACTTCGTCGACATTGGCGCCTTTGCGGCACGATACCTACCGCACCATCTGGTTCGCGAGCCTTTCTTCGAATTTCGGCGGCCTGATCCAGGCGGTCGGCGCCGCCTGGATGATGACGACGATCACCGCCTCGGAGGACATGGTGGCGCTGGTGCAGACCTCGACGGCGCTGCCGATCATGCTGTTTTCGCTGATATCGGGTGCGCTGGCCGACAATTATGACCGCCGCCGGGTCATGCTGACGGCGCAGTGCATGATGCTCACCGTCTCAGGCCTGCTGACGGCCTCAGCCCTTCTCGGCTGGATCACGCCCTGGCTGCTGCTCTTCTTCACCTTCCTGATCGGCTGCGGCACCGCACTCAACAATCCCTCCTGGCAGGCCTCGGTCGGCGATATGGTGCCGCGCGCCGATCTGCCGGCCGCGGTCACGCTGAACAGCATGGGTTTCAACATCACCCGCAGCGTCGGCCCGGCGATCGGCGGCGTCATCGTCGCTGCGGCCGGCGCGGCTGCGGCCTTCGCGGTGAATACGCTGAGTTACCTCGCCTTGATCTATGCCCTGCTGCGCTGGCGGCCAGCCGCGCCCGTCTCGACCCTGCCGCGAGAGGCGCTCGGCAGCGCCATCTTTGCCGGCCTGCGTTATGTCTCGATGTCGCCCAATCTCGAAAAGGTTCTTGTTAGGGGACTGCTCTTCGGCATCGGCGCCAGTTCGATCCTGGCGCTGCTGCCGGTCGTCGCCCTCGATCTCGTTGCCGGCGGCCCGCTGATCTATGGTTTCATGCTCGGCGCCTTCGGCATCGGTGCGATCGGCGGTGCGGTGCTGAATGCCAGGCTTCGCCAGGTGCTTTCCAGCGAGATGATCATCCGCCTCTCCTTTGCCGGCTTCGCATTGAGCGCCGTCATCGCCGCCGTCAGCCGGAGCGCCGTCCTCACCTCTGCCGGGCTGCTCGTCTCCGGCGCCTGCTGGGTCTCTGCACTATCGCTGTTCAACACCATCGTCCAGCTTTCGACGCCGCGCTGGGTGGTCGGCCGGGCGCTGTCGCTTTATCAGACCGTCACCTTCGGCGGCATCGCCGGCGGCAGTTGGCTGTGGGGCGTTGCTGCGGATCGCTACGGCGTCGCCGATGCGCTGCTGATGTCATCCGTCGTCATGCTGCTCGGCATCGCGATCGGCCTGCGTTTTTCGATGCCGGCCTTCGCCTCGCTCAACCTCGATCCGCTGAACCGCTTCATCGAGCCGGCCCTCAGTCTCGACATCACGCCGCGCAGCGGCCCGATCGTCATCCAGGTCGATTACGAGATTGCCGATGAGGACCTCGCGGAATTCATGGCGCTGATGGGCGAGCGCCGCCGCATTCGCATCCGCGACGGCGCCCGCAATTGGGCGCTGATGCGCGATCTTGAAAATCCGGGACTGTGGACGGAGACTTATCATACGCCGACATGGGTCGAATATATAAGACACAACCAGCGGCGCACGCAGGCCGATGCCGAGAATATCGACAGGCTGCGCGCGCTCCATCGCGGCGAAGGCCCGCCTCATGTTCACCGCATGATCGAGCGCCAGGCCATTGCGCCAGGTGACGATGTCTTCCACAAAGCGCCGATCGATCTGCATCATTGAGAACAGTCAATGCATAATTTCAGGCTCGCCCGCCTATCCGATCTTGCCGCCATCGTCCGGCTTCTTGGCGATGACGATCTCGGCGGCGCCAGAGAAATCGTCTCCGATCCCGTCGATGCACGTTATCTCTCGGCCTTCGCCGCGATCGAGGTGGATGCCAACCAGTTGTTGGCTGTCGCGACCGATGCGGCCGACCAGGTCGTGGGCAGTCTGCAACTGAGCTTTCTTCCCGGCCTCTCGAGGACGGGCATGTGGCGCGGCCAGATCGAAAGCGTGCGTGTGGCAAGGGATCTTCGCGGCTCGGGCCTCGGCGCACAATTCATCGAATGGGCGATTGCTCAGTGCGCCGAGCGCGGCTGCGGCTTGGTGCAGCTGACATCGGACAAGGCGCGAGGGGATGCGATCCGCTTCTACGAGAGGCTCGGTTTCGTTGCCAGCCATGAAGGTTTGAAACGCACTCTCTAGAGCAATTCCAGGAAAAGTGCGAAGCGGTTTTCCGTCCGGAATTGCGTCAAAACAAAAGGTTAGAGCGGTTCGGCGTTTCCATGAAAAGCTGAACCGCTCTAAAGCCGATTACTTCAGCTTGCCCTTCATCGTCGCCTCCGGAAAACATGTCGGCTTCATGCCGCTCTTTGCCTGCCACTGGCCGATCGAGCGCCGGGTCTTGTAGCCCGGCAGACCGTCGGAGCCGCCGACATCATAGCCCTGCCGTTCCAGCGCCTTCTGCATGGCGGCGACGTCCGATCGCAGCATCTTGCCGACATCGCCCCATCTGCCCTGGAAGGCGCCGCCATTATAGGCGATCCGGTCGGCAAGATTGCCGATATAAAGCGCGTAGAGATCGGAATTATTGTATTCCTTGATGATGTAGAAATTCGACGTGACGATGAATTCCGGTCCGTCGCGGCCGGCCGGAACCAGCATCATGCCCTCAGCCATCATTTCGCCGGAGGGAAAGCCCTTGCCGGAGATGCGGTCGATGCCGAGCGAGGCCCAGTGCGACAGCGGCTTTGCCAGATCGGGTCCCTCCTGCGCGCAGGAGACTGCCTCCGGTATCGACACCTCAAAGCCCCAGTCGCGGTTGCGCTGCCAGCCTTTCTTGACCAGGTAATTGGCGATCGAGGCGAGCGTATCGGGCACCGAGGTCCAGATATTGCGGTGACCGTCGCCATCGAAGTCCACCGCATATTTCAGATAGCTGGTCGGCATGAACTGCGGCTGGCCGAGCGCGCCCGCCCAAGAACCCTTGAACTCGGCAGGTGTGACGTCGCCGCCGTCGAGAATATGGAGTGCCGCCACCAGCTCGGTGCGGAACATCTCCTTGCGCGTCGACATGAAGGCCTTGGTCGCCAGCACCTCGATCGCCGAATTCGGGATCTTCGCCGCACCGAAGCCCGTCTCCCGGCCCCAGATGGCCAGCACGATCGAGCCCGGCACGCCATAGGTCTTTTCGATCCGCTTCAGCGTCGAGCCATATTGGGCGGCAAAGCCGCGTCCCGTTGCGGCAAGCTTCTTCAGCTGGTCCTCGTTGAAATAGGGAGCGGGCGAGGAAAATTCGGCCTGCGTCTGCTTCTGCTCCTTCGACGGCGGGAAACCGGGCGGGGCGAGACCGGGCAGGTTCCAGTTCAGCGTGATGCCGGAAAAAGCGGCTTGAAAGACCTTCTCCGAAATGCCGTTCGCCTTCGCCTCCGGCCAGAGGTCGGCCTGCACCCATTTTTCGAACTGCACCTCGACATCGGCTTTTGAAGGGGCCGCGTAACAGGAAAGGGGCAGGAGAGCTGCCGCCAATGCGAGTGCGAATATCCGCAGCCGCCGTGGAACACCCCCCTCTG